>CAYRXP010000090.1:0-7297 GCA_964428145.1 uncultured Enterobacteriaceae bacterium | reverse complement strand
TTTAGCAACAACTGGTTTTTTCACCGGCTTGTTTATGCACACCGCCTTTCGTTTCTTTTGCAGACCGTCTTGTTCCTGCCGGGGCACACCATACGACCGCTTCCTGTTCTCTGGCAGGGGTGATGCCAATGAAATCATTTTTCTGTGGGCCTTCAGTTAAATAACGGAAAGTACGTTCACACACAGCCATTCTGACACCGCGTGGGAATTCATGTCCTTCGTCATCAAAGACCGTCCTGAATGGTCCCTTATAGATCACGGCCTGTCCAATATCCAGGCATACTTCATCACTGCCTTTAACAGCCGTCACCGTCACTGATCTGAATTCAATACCTTCTACAATCTGCCATGGTTTTGCATCCCATTTATCCAGGCTGACAGAAAGAAATCCTACATCATGAAATGCATTTAGCATCTCCTCTTCCTCGAAGGCCCCTGAGATACATCCACTCCATAATTCATCATCTGCTTTCAAATGTTCTGGTATAGGCTCGTCGCTAACAATATCCGAAATGGCAATGCGGCCACCAGGCTTCAAGACGCGAATTATTTCACTGACCAGTTGTTTTTTTTGTTGATCTCCTACCAGATTCAAAACACAGTTTGAGATAACCAGGTCAACCGAGTTATCTGCTACCAATGGTTGGTTTTTACGTTGCTCTGTCTGCCAGAGTTCCAGTTGATGTGCACCTTTCTCATCTTTTACCGGATTTTCGACCAGCCATTCATCCATCAAATCTAAATCCAGCGCTAAATCTTGTATGTGGCCTTTGCGAAACTCAACACGATCACCACCCAATTTTGTTGCCATCTCGTCCTGATATTTGCGTGCCAATGCCAACATATCATCATTCATATCAACACCAATGACCTTCCCTTCGTCACCGACCAGCTGTGCTGCCATATAACAAATCTTACCGCTACCGCTGCCCAGATCTAGAACGATGTCTCCCTCCTGAACATAACGCGAAGGATCACCACAACCATAATCTTTCTCAATGATTTCCAGTGGTAATAACTTTAACAGCGAAGCATCATAATCAACCGGACAACATAAACTTTCCTGTCGCTCATTTGCACCTTCTGAATACCGCTCAAGCACGGCAGACTTTACACTCATAATCCAGACCTCATTCTAAAATATTAATCATCAATTAATTCTATTCCGGGAGTATCTCTTCTCCTGTTTCTTTCTTCACCGAAACAAATGGTTGTAGTAATAACCAATGCAAAAAAACTACTTTGTCTCCTCGGAATTCATTCAGGCCTATTTTCATTTTTGTATGTCCAGCGGTCGGCTGCGGTCGATAGGTACGAAAAATGTAATCCCACCAGGGAATGTTAAAGCCATAATTGCTATTCGTCTCTACTTTAATGACCGAATGATGCACACGGTGCATGTCCGGCGTGACGATAAAATAACGAAGTATGCGATCAATGCGTACAGGGATCTGTATATTACTATGATTAAACATGGACGAAATATTTAATATGATTTCAAAAACAATCACCGCAACGACAGGTGCACCTAATAAGGCAATAAAAAGTAATTTCAGAAACATCGAAAGGATAATTTCCAGGGGATGAAAACGTAAGGCCGTTGTCACGTCAAAATCCAGATCGGTATGGTGAAGTCTGTGTATACGCCAGAGCAATGGGATATAATGCATGATGACGTGCTGACCATAAATCAACAGATCCATGAACAATAGTGTCAAAATAAAGGCTGGCCAGAATCCTGCATCTATAATATTAAATAATCCCCAGCCACGTGTGATGGATATTTCAGCCATGGTCGCCGTGGCAATGGGCACTAATAAGCGAACCAATACAACATCCATACTCACCAATGCCAGGTTGTTTAGACGTCTGTTCCAACCCAGTGAGGGGGTTCGTCTCGGATCTGTAGCCTCCCACAACAGCATCAGAAACAGGACTGACGCGAAGGCCCCCAAGCGGAATAAGGCTTCATAATTATTTAATATTTGTTCCACAGCTCATCCTATATAAATTACCGAGAGACTTAAACCGAAGTATAGTATTGACCGAAACACGGTGTCGGGGTTCACATGCCACATCCGCGCATACTATATACAGGGCTAGCAATAGGATAAAATCACAGCAACATTAGTCCAGACAGGAATAGATAGTGGGATATAAGAACACTTCAGCTTATCCGGCAACTCGATTACGGCGCATGCGTCGTAACGATTTCACTCGTCGATTGATGCGGGAAAATCACTTGCTTGTTGATGACCTGATTTATCCCATGTTCATCATTGAAGGTGAACAAATGCGGGAACCGATAGATTCCATGCCGTGTATTGAGCGTGTGAGTATTGATGAATTGCTAAAAGAAGCAGCAGATCTGGTGAAATTGGGTATCCCCGCTGTTGCACTCTTTCCCGTTACCCCGGCAGATAAAAAATCTGAAGGCGCAGCAGAAGCCTGGAACCCTGATGGTCTGGCACAAACGGCAGTTCGGGCGCTGAAAAAAAAATTCCCTGATCTTGGGGTAATTACGGATGTTGCTTTGGATCCGTTCACGACACATGGTCAGGATGGTCTTGTTGATAGACAGGGCAATGAACAGGGATATGTGATGAATGATGAGACAGTTGAAGCGTTGGTTAAACAAGCACTGTCGCACGCAGATGCTGGCGCGGATATTGTTGCACCTTCCGACATGATGGATGGGCGTGTGGGTGCGATTCGTACTGCACTGGAAAAGTCAGGGCATTTTAATACGTGCATTCTTGCCTATTCTGCAAAATATGCATCGGGTTTTTATGGGCCTTTTAGAGATGCGGTCGGTTCCTCAGAAAATCTTGCAGACGGTGATAAAAAAACCTACCAGATGGATCCTGCAAACAGCGATGAGGCATTGCGTGAAGTCGCGCTTGATGTGAATGAAGGCGCAGACATAGTCATGGTAAAACCGGCCCTACCCTGTCTTGATGTCGTCAGGCGCGTTAAGGAAACATTCGCTATGCCCACTTTTGTCTATCAGGTCAGTGGTGAATATGCCATGCTCAAGGCAGCTTCGATAAATGGCTGGCTTGATGAACGGTCAACCGTGATGGAGTCCTTACTTGCCTGTAAACGTGCGGGCGCGGATGCCATACTGACCTATTATGCGAAACAAGTTGCGGAATGGATGCAAAATTAATGCAGCGTGCATGACAGGTAAGCAACAAACATTTAGTCAAAACCGACGCCGCTTCCTACAGCATAGTTTTATTGGGCTTGGTGCCTTTGTCGGCAACAGTCTGTTTTTCCCCGGGAACGCTAACTCATCCCCACAAGCATTACACACTATTGGCGAGTTACTGGCAGCTGATGAAAACGGTGTGCGTTTACCCAAAGGATTTACATCTCGTATTGTCGCACGTTCAAGTCACAACTATTTTGACTATCACTGGCATGCTGCACCGGATGGTGGCGCCACATTTACTGCAGATGATGGCGGCTGGTTCTACGTCTCCAATAGTGAAATAGGTAAAGGCAAAGGCGGCGTTGGTTCACTTCGTTTTGACAAAAATGGGAACCTTGTTGATGCCTACTCCATATTAACCAACACCAGTCGCAATTGTGCTGGTGGGCCGACACCCTGGGGAACCTGGTTATCCTGTGAAGAAACTGACCTTGGTCAGATCTGGGAATGTGACCCTTTCGGGAAAAACGATCCGGTTCTGCGCGCAGCTTTAGGTAGCTTCACACACGAGGCTGTTGCTGTTGATACGAACACAATGCAACTGTATCTTACGGAAGACAAACGTGATGGCGGTTTATATCGTTACTCTGCAAAAACAACGGATGCTCATGGCTATCCCGATCTGGATGATGGCGTTCTTGAAGTCGCTGAAATAATTAACGGAAAAGAAGGAAAACTACGCTGGCATATGATTCCTGATCCATCAGCGATAAATACCCCTACACGCAAACAGATCAAACAAAGCTCGCGCTTTAATGGAGGCGAAGGCATCTGGTATTACCAGGGGAGCATCTTCTTTACCACCAAAGGTAACAACCGCGTTTATGCCTATGACATCAAGAATAATAATCTCAGCATCATTTATAACGCGGCACTTTATATACAACCCGTGTTGACCGGTGTCGACAACATTACTTCAAATGCATCGGGAGAACTACTTGTCGCTGAAGATGGAGGTGATCTGCAAATTGTTATCATCACACACGCCAGAGAAACAATACCGCTGTTACAACTTGTCGGGCACAACCGTTCGGAGATTACGGGCCCTGCTTTTAGCCCAAATGGTTCAAGACTATATTTTAGTTCTCAACGTGGGATAACGGGTCGATCTGCAGACGGAATCACTTTTGAAATTACCGGCCCCTTTTAACTCTTTTAAAGTAAAGGATAATTAGATGTAAAGCCGATATAGTCGAAAGTTTCCGTAAAACAAACTGCTAATAGTGGGAAAAAAGAGATTAGAATTGTGAATAAAGGAAATCGGACTAATTAAGGAATATGAAAAAATGATTAAATTTTCTAAAGTAAGCAAGTAGAAAGTCACTGTGGCAACGATACAATTTGGATCAGGACATACTGATGACTAATAACGATATCTTGCGCCGACTCCGCTATATCTTCGACTTTGGTGATTCGAAAATGATTGCTTTATTTGGCCTGGCTGATCATCAGGTAACGCGAGAGCAGATCAGCAATTGGTTAAAAAAAGATGATGACCCTGCGTATTATGAATGCAAGGACACGCAACTAGCGATTTTCCTGAATGGTTTGATTAACGATAAGCGGGGCAAAAAAGAAGAGGCACAACCCGAACCAGAAAGTCACCTAACTAATAATATTATTTTCATGAAATTAAAAATTGCATTAAATCTGAGAGCCGAAGATGTATTGAAAATAATGGAGTTGGCTGGTTTCCGCATGAGTAGACACGAATTAAGTGCGTTTTTCCGCAAGCCAGGTCATAAACACTACCGTGAATGTAAAGACCAGATTTTACGTAATTTCCTAAAAGGGATGCAGCTTAAATATCGCGATAATATTGAATTGAAAGTTGGATCTGAACGGACGTAAGTTTCTTCGGCTGAGATAGCAATTTGATAAGAGAGATGTCCTATAGATCGAGTTCTTTAATCTTCCGCGTCAGTGTATTCCTTCCCCAACCCAATAATTTTGCAGCTTCCTGACGTTTGCCCCGCGTATGCTGAAGTGCTGCTTCGATCATGATCCGTTCAAACCTGGGTAATGCCTCCTTTAATAAATCAGTTTCTCCATTTGAAATATTTGCATTGATCCAGCTGAATAACCCTGCTTCCCAATCAGAAAATGATTTTTCAGAATCGCTGGATCCTCGTAATTCAGGTGGCAGATCGTCTACATGAATATCTCTACCAGATGCCATTACTGTGACCCAACGGCAAAAATTTTCCAGTTGTCTTACGTTACCCGGCCATTCAGCATGTAATAAAAATTTCTCTGTCTCAGGCAAAAGTATTTTTGCTTCCGCCTGCAATTCTGCAGCTGCAAGATTGAGAAAATGGTTTAGTAATTCAGTAACATCTTCAGGTCTTTCTCTCAAAGGTGGAACATGAACACGTATTACATTCAATCGGTGTAGCAAATCTTCTCGAAATGTACCTTCTTTGACACGTTGTTCGATATCCTGGTGCGTCGCTGCAATAATTCTCACATCAACTTTAACAGGCGTATGGCCACCAACACGATAAAACTCTCCATCAGCCAATACGCGTAATAAACGGGTTTGCAAATCAGCAGGCATATCGCCAATCTCATCCAGAAATAATGTTCCCCCGTCTGCTTCTTCAAAATGTCCCGCCCGTCTGGAAATAGCTCCCGTAAAGGCACCCTTTTCGTGACCGAATAATTCAGACTCCAGTAATTCTCTGGGGATCGCTGCAGTATTGAGTGCGATGAATTGCTTATCACCACGTGGACTATGCTGATGTAGCGCTCTGGCAACCAGTTCCTTACCCGTCCCTGATTCACCCGTAATCAATACAGTTAAATCGGAACTGGATAATCTTGCAATCGCCCTGAAAACTTCCTGCATTGCTGGCGCAGAACCAATAATTTCAGAAACATCATTCAAGTCCCTGACTTCCCTGACTTCTGCGTCCGTTAATGCTTGCTGTCGCTCACTTAGAGCACGGTTCACCAGACCTACTATCTCATCAACATCGAACGGTTTGGAAAGATATTCGAAGGCCCCTTCACGGAAAGCCGACACGGCTCGATCCAGATCTGAATAAGCGGTCATGATAATGACTGGAATATCTGGTACGCGCTGCTTTAATTTTTCCAGTAGTGATATTCCATCCATCTTCTGCATTCTGATATCAGAGATAATGACGTCAGGATGATCGTTCTCAAGTTGAGCCAGAACCTGTGTTGGATCTTCAAAACAACGAGGTGACATGCCTTGCTTTGTGAGTGCTTTTTCAAGTACCCAACGAATTGATTTGTCATCATCGACAATCCATATGTTTTTAGTGCTTTCCATCAATCCTCGCACACTGGTAAATAGATACTGAATATTGTTTTTTCATCCTTCCTTTCATAGTCGATGACACCACCGTGCAGATTTATCAGGGACTGCGCGATGGACAAACCCAGCCCGGTTCCACCCGGCCGGCCAGATATCATTGGATAAAAAGCGTTTTTTTCTATTTCAGAAGGAATACCCGGGCCGTCGTCAATAATGTCAATACGTATAACCATGCGATGTATTTTTTGACGAATCGTAAAATGGCGAATAATTCTTGTCTGTAAACCTATCTGACCCTTGCATTCTGTCGCCTGTAGTGCGTTCCGCATGACGTTCAAAAATACCTGGATCAGCTGTTCGCGGTCGGCTTTGATAGGCGGCAGACTTGGATCGTAATCCCGTTTAAATTCAGGGCATGCTTCAAACTCAGCCCTGACTAAACTGCAAACATATTCAATCACCTCGTGGACGTTCAGCTCAACGCAATCAAGTTGTTGATCACTTGATAACATTCGATTGATAAAATTTCTCAGGCGATCTGCTTCCTGGATAATAATATCTGTGTACTCAATTAACTCCCTGGTTTCTAACTTGTCTTCCAGCTTTTCCTCCAACTCAGCTTGCAGTAGCTGTGCAGCCCCCCGAATTCCTCCCAGTGGATTTCTGATTTCATGAGCCATACCACGAACTGCATCTCTTGATGCATCATGTAAAACATATAAGCTCTCATCGTGCATGACACGATGAAATGCATGTGCATCAGTCAATTCAACGATGATTTCAACACAATCATCTTCCTT
>CAYRXP010000089.1:0-7350 GCA_964428145.1 uncultured Enterobacteriaceae bacterium | reverse complement strand
ATATGCGGTCTTTGCGTGATAATCGCATTGATTTTTATCTCTTCCCAACCACGTACAATTGTCATTTCTATTTTAGAACCAGGCGCAAGTTTTGCGATGGTATCGATAGCCTGTCGCGGATCAGTAATGTCCTGACCCTGAATCTTGATCACAACGTCTCCTGGATTGATTCCGGCAATATCTGCAGGTCCCCCTTGTAGCACAGCAGAAACAAGCACACCGCCTTTCATCAAACCCATCGCTTCTGCGATGTCTGAGGGCAGAGGTTGAGCCTGGATACCTATCCAGCCGCGAACGACACGTCCATTACTGATTAGCTGGCGCATTACTTCAATCCCCGTATTAATCGGCGTCGCCAGTCCGATGCCTTGTGAGCCTCCGGTTGTTGAATAAATTGCTGTGTTAATGCCGACAAGATCGCCACTGGTAGAAATTAATGCGCCGCCCGAATTGCCGGGATTAATATCTGCATCCGTCTGGATAAAATTATCGAATGTAGTGATTCCAAGACGTTTTCTGCCCGTAGCACTGACGATGCCCTGCGTTACTGTTTGGCCAAAGTCATAAGGGTTACCAATAGCTAATACGATGTCTCCAACACGTAATTGACTTGAGTCACCTATCGGGATAACAGGGAGATTTTCCAGTCCAATTTGCAGTACAGCTAAATCTGTATCGCTATCAATACCTATCGTTCTGGCAGTCGTTTCCCGACCGTCTCGTAGGGTCACAAATATTTCTTCAGCACCTTGTATCACATGCGCATTGGTAAGAATGTGTCCTTCCATATCCATGATGACGCCAGATCCTCTGCTGTCGATTCTTTTTTTTGTGTTTTGGGAAGATTCGCCAAAAAATCGTCTGAACAGGGGGTCTTGAAGGATCGGATTTTTTGGTTCTAGATACGTATTTCCTGAATAAACATTCACCACGGCTGGCGCGGCTGCCTCAATAGCAGTGTGATATGAATCTGTTCGCTTTGTTGAATTGAACAACGAGCTACCAGGCATCAGCAGTAAAATAACTGCAGCTGCAGCCAGGCCGACAACAATAGATTGTGCAACAAAAGTCAGCACTTGTTTTAAATTCATCGTCTTGGTTTCAACCAGGTATGGGGATTATTCACTATGCAAAAATTAATTGTTTTCCGGCAACAGGCATGACATAGCATGGTATACTACCGAACCAGCAAAAAAATAATAGTAACTTGAATTCTTGTGTTATGGCTTGAAATTTAGGGTGAATAATATGCAAGATGGTGGCATTGATAAAAAGCGGCGGCATTTTCTTACAGCTGCTGCGACTGTTGTTGGGGGTGCGGGTGTTTTAGCGACGGCCATCCCGTTTGTGTCTACCTTATCGCCAAGTGCGAAGACCAAGGCGGTTGGCGGCCCGATTGAGGTAGATATTAGTGGCTTGAAGCTCGGCGAAAGGATGGTAGAAAAGTGGCGGGGCAAGCCAGTCTGGATCTTGCGCAGGAGTGAAGAATCACTGGCAGATCTCTCCGGGATGACGGATATATTACGTGACCCGGAATCAGAGATTGAGCAGCAGCCCGAATATGCGAAAAATGAATACCGATCCGTCAATCCTGAATATCTGGTTGTTATAGGTCTGTGTACGCACCTCGGTTGTTCACCGAACTATCTTGCAAGAAATGAGGCGAATGATTTCGGTGCGGATTGGAAGGGTGGGTTCTTCTGCCCGTGCCATGGGTCAAAATTTGACCTGGCTGGGCGAGTCTACAAGGGCGTACCGGCTCCGGCTAATCTGGTGGTACCGAAATATCAGTTTATCAGTAAATCTAAAATACTGATTGGTGATGATTCAGTTGGCAATGGTACGGGGACAAGCTCATGAGCAAGCTCATTAACGGGGGAATCAAGCTGCTGAATAATACCCTCGGCTGGATTGATGCCCGGTTTCCTCTGACCAAGACCTGGAATGAACATCTCGCCCAGTACTACGCGCCAAAGAATTTTAATTTCTGGTACTACTTTGGATCACTGGCATTACTGGTTTTAGTTATTCAGATTGTCACCGGGATCTGGTTGACGATGAACTACAAACCGTCTGCAGATCATGCATTTGCTTCTGTGGAATACATCATGCGAGACGTTGATTGGGGTTGGTGGATTCGTTACATGCATTCAACGGGCTCGTCTGCTTTTTTTATCGTCATTTACCTGCATATGTTTCGGGGCATGATGTATGGATCATACAAACGTCCAAGAGAACTTTTATGGCTGACCGGGATGTTTATTTATCTGATCCTTATGGCTGAAGCATTTTTCGGTTATTTGTTGCCATGGGGGCAAATGTCGTATTGGGGTGCGCAGGTAATTATCTCATTGTTTGGTGCTATACCTTTTATTGGTCCCGAACTGGCTGAATGGATCAGGGGTGATTATGTCGTATCTGATGTGACATTAAATCGCTTTTTCTCTTTCCATGTCATTGCCGTACCGCTGGTATTGTGTGGATTAGTTGGTTTGCATATATTCGCGTTACATGAAGTTGGTTCAAATAATCCCGATGGTGTGGAAATAAAGGAGCATAAAGATGCAAATGGCGTACCGCTGGATGGTATCCCTTTTCACCCTTATTACACGGTCAAAGATATTGTGGGTGTGGTCGTTTTTCTAATCTTTTTCTGTTTGGTGGTATTTTTTAATCCGGAGATGGGCGGATACTTTCTGGAGCACGCGAATTTCATCCCTGCAGATCCACTTAAGACGCCTGAGCATATTGCACCAGTATGGTATTTCACACCATTTTACGCCATCTTGCGCGCGGTGCCAGACAAGCTGTTGGGTGTTGTGGCTATGGGTGCCTCCACGTTGATCTTTATGACGTTGCCATGGCTGGATAGAAGTCCGGTGAAGTCAATTCGTTATCGTGGATGGAAGTACAGAACCGCGTTGACAATATTTGTCATTACATTTATCAGCTTGGGCTGGCTTGGTATGCAGGTAGCGACACCTAATGTGACACTGGCATCCAGAATATTCGCGGTCATCTACTTTCTATTCTTTTTGTTAATGCCATTTTACACAGCAAATGATACGGATAAACCTGTTCCGGACAGGGTGACTTGAAGATGAAACGTACAATAATTTTATTTGTTGTCGCATTGGCTTGGCCGATGGCCGGCTCAGCAACAACTGACGGTCATCACCTTTACAAGGCTGATGTGGATATTTCGGATAAGGCATCGTTACAACGTGGTGCAAGAACCTTTGTCAACTATTGCATGGGTTGTCATTCAGCTGCCTATATGCGTTATAACCGTATGGGAGATGATCTGGGTATTGAAGAGTCCATTCTGCAGAGCAACCTGATGTTTGGCACTGATAAGAGTGGTGATACTATGACGATAGCCATGCAAAAGGAAGATGCTGAGAAATTTTTTGGTACTGCAGCACCTGATTTATCGGTGAATGCCCGGTCAAGAGGTGCTGACTGGTTATTTACCTATCTCATGACATTTTATCGTGACGATTCAAGGCCCTTCGGTGTAAACAATCTGGCATTTAAAGATGTGGCGATGCCTCATGTGTTGTGGGAATTGCAGGGGATACAAAAACCTGTTTATAAAATGGTTCAGAGAGAAGATGGCTCTCAGCGGGAAGTGATCGATCATCTGGAACTGGAAACACCGGGGCTGCTGGACAGTGACGGGTATAAAAGCACAGTCAATGATTTAGTCAACTTCCTTGTTTATGTCGGTGAACCCGCTCAAATACAGCGCCGGAATGTAGGTGTGATCGTTATTCTGTATCTGTTAGTCTTGTTGGTCATCGTTTATCTGCTTAAGAAGGAATTCTGGAAGGATATTCATTAATCGTCAGTTGCAATCAATTATAATTAAACAGTTATTTACTAGGAGATATTATGGCGAGTATAGCCAATAGACGTTCTGTAATGGTGTTATATTCAGACAGTATCAGTCCAGCGGGTCATTGCGTAAGACTGGTTCTGGGGGAGAAAGATATCAATGTTGAAATTAACTATATTGAAGACGGAGAGAGGCCTGAATCACTCATTGAAATAAATCCTTACAACTCCGTTTTAACATTAATAGACAGGGATCTGGTTCTGTATAATGAACAGATCATTATGGAGTATCTCGATGAACGATTCCCTCATCCTCCCTTACTCCCTGTCGATCCTGTTATCAGAGCAAGTAATCGTCAATTGCGTTTCCGTGTTCTGAAAGATTTATATTCTCTTATTGAAGATATTGAATCATCAGATAGTGTGAAAGTTTGTAATGCACAAAAAACCATGAAAGATAATTTGACGGCAATAGCGCCGGCATTCGTGCAAAAGCCCTATTTTATGTCTGATGAATATACACTGGTTGATTGTTGTATGGCTCCCCTGTTATGGCGGTTGCCAGAATATGGTGTCAAATTGCCAGCAGCAGCCAGGCCACTCACAGAATATGCGGACAGACTTTTTGAAAGGGATGCCTTTCAGGCCAGTCTTTCTAACGCAGAAAAGGAAATGCGTGGATTGATCAGCACCTAAAAACAAACCAATGGACACGAATGAGACAATGATCTCAAACAGGCCCTACCTGATCAGGACGTTGAATGAGTAGTTTGGGTATAGACAATCACATGACTCCTTTTCTTCTTGTCGATGCGAATGTAGAAAGTGTTGAGGTGCCTGGGCAGCATATATAAGACGGAAAAATAATTCTGAATGTAGCACCGAATGCAGTTCTGGGAATTGTCTTTTAGAATAAATGGATTTATTTTTCAGCCCGATGTAGTGGCCAATCATTCATGATTAATATTCCTATCAGTGCTGTGCTTGCGATCTATGCATAGGAAAGTAGCCAGGGAATGATGTTTACCGGAGAAGAAACATTAGCGGAAAATAATGCGGAATTTGAGCAGAAAGTCTCCAGCAGAAGACCGGTATTTAGAATTGTTAAATAGGGTTGTTACTCGCTTTAGGCCACCTTTAATCTATATACTGAAAGAGTTTCACAATCTTCTGTACACCACCCGATTGTCGAGCCTCTCCTGTGGCAATATCAGATTCAGCTCGAGTTAAAATACCCATTAAATAAACAATGCCTTTTTCTGTGACTACTTTCACACGCGTTGCATCAAAATCATCCGTCGTAAGAAGTCTGATTTTTACCTTTGAAGTAATCAGGCTATCACTGCCACGACTTGTCCAGGAACTTGGTGCGGCAATGGTTAATTCATCATAAACATGAGTGACCTTAGGAATATTTCTGACAATGTTAACGATACGACTTCTAATATCTTCACTTGGTGTTTCACCCGTGATTAACACAACCGTATTGTAGCTAGTCACATTGATATGTGAACTGTCATTGATTTCTTTATCAGAGTAGAAACTTTTAGCCGCCTTCAGTTCTATGACCTGATCCTCGATGAAGGTACCCGTTGTACGTCGATCATGCGCAACTGTTGCGGTTGTTCCTGCTGCTGCCCCTGCTCCTACGACAGCTGCAGCACATCCAGAAAGTAATAATGGTATTAAAGAGATTAAAATTAATTTCTTGCTAAAAATCATTATTAGTTTTACTCCTGACCAAGTAGATGACGATCAATTAAATCGCATAGGGAATGAATAATCATAATATGTACTTCCTGTATTCTTGCTGTAGACCAGCTAGGAACACGAAGTTCAAAGTCATTTTGTTTCATCATGTCGGCTATTTGACCTCCTTCACGCCCTGTTAGGGCTATAACACTCATGTCTCGATCATGGGCCGCGTCTATCGCATGAATAATATTATGGGACTCCCCACTGGTGCTAAGTGCCAGCAAAATATCACCTGCTTGCCCGAGTGCCCTTATTTGTTTGGAAAATATTTCTGCGTATTGATAATCATTTGCAATAGAGGTAATGGTTGATGTATCTGTCGTCAATGCAATAGCAGGTAGTCCAGGACGTTCCATCTCAAATCGATTTAACATCTCTGCAGAAAAATGTTGTGCATCAGCAGCAGATCCACCATTTCCGCAGGATAAAATCTTGTGTTCTCCCAGCAGACAGCTTGTCATGGCACCTGCAGCTGCAACGATCACCGGAGCTAACAGTTCAGCAGTTTCAATCTTAACCTGTATGCTTTCATTGAAATTTTCTTTGACTCTTTGTACAGGATCCATAATGGTAATTTGTTTGAATAGATTTGCGCAAGATTATGCCTGAAATGCGTTTTTAATCCACTTTATCGTCGAGTTTTCCTGCGGACCAGACAGGACAACAACGTCAAATCTGCAATCCAGATGAGAAGCAGTACGGTTCTGGGCGAGATACTGCTGACTGGTAACGATAATGCGGTCACATTTGTTTTTGTTAATGGATTCAAGAGCTGTATGAAAATAATTATCTGATCTATAGCGAACCTCAATAAAACATATGATATTTTTATCTTGCATGATCAAATCGATCTCACCGAATACTGACCTGAAATTTCTTTCCAATAGCTTTAGTTTCTCATGCAAGAGGAATTCCAGCGCCGTTTGCTCAGCCCAACATCCTCGGAGATAAGAATTCTTCCTTGTGTTGTTTGGCATTAATTCGAACCAGTAGCATCCACTAATTCTGGTTTCCCATCAACGAACCGGGCCCAGATAAGTCTCCTGTGCACCCGACCCTCTTCATCAAGTTTTATGTAACCTGTCTTGCCCTCATATTGCCTGGATGGCTGCAGGATGAGTTCAGCAATGCGCGGTATCAATCGATAGGCATCTATACCAAAAGCATACAATCTCTTATAGGCAGAAAGGGCCGGTTTGCGGTATCTCTCAATCATTCTATTTAACGGAGAATATTCATTTTCGAGATCAATTATCCACGGCATGTCGACGAATAACACATCATTAATGTCACTATCTGCACGCGTGTTTATACTTCCCGTATAAATATTGGAAATAGAGTACATGGCAAAATTTTCAGTCCCGTAGTAACGAAGTTGTGGAACCAGTTGTCTGGCTGTCGTGGGGGGAACAGCCATGAAGATTAAATCTACATCCTGTCTGCGTCTTGTCTCAGTTTTTAGACTTCTTTGTAGTCTACTACGTAAGGCCTTACTTCGCTGTTCACTCTGATCAATATTGAGGGCATTTCTGATGGGATTGGCAAGTTCTATAATATCTTGCCCGATATTGACATGCTCAAGGATTGTTCCCCCAAGCTCCTGCCAGTGAGATACAAATGCATCATTGATACGTCTGCCTCTTTCATCCTCCGTCGTGATACTGGTTGCTCGTGTATGACCATCAAACCATGCACGTTCTGCAACTTGTTTGGTTTCTTCTAGTGGGGATAAGCTAAATTGTATGACCACGGGCAGGA
>CAYRXP010000088.1:0-7355 GCA_964428145.1 uncultured Enterobacteriaceae bacterium | reverse complement strand
CTGTATGGCGAACTGAGTAACGCCCTGATGGCACTCAAGCAGCATTGCGGCAAGGTCATGGATCAAATGCTTGCGAAATTAAATCTGCCGACCAGACAAGGCATGAATACCATGTTGAAACGTCAACAGGAGATGAAACGGGCGCAAAAGAATTCGGCCGGACGGATCAAGGCCCTGGAAAGTGAGATAAGCAGTCTGCGTGAAATGATTGTTGACCAGGGTAAGTCAACAGCAGGTGTCGGAAGGAAACAAACGACCGCCAGTAAGAATAAATCGCAAGGTAAAATAAGCAGAAAAACAGCAAAGAAGAAAGCCGGCAAAAAGGCAAGTCGCAAGACTGCAGCAAAGAAAACCGCCAGACGAAAGACCATTGTCATTGATATTTAAAACTACAGGAGCATAAACAGTGATACCGTTTCAATTCAGACCTGATGATATTGTTCAGGAAATTTGTGAGTTCAATACCAAACTGGCGCATGGGGTGAACACCCTGAGCGAGATTGGTGAGTTGGGGGATGGTATTTCACCAAAGGATGCCGTCTACAAAGAAGACAAGATGGTGCTTTATCATTACAAATCTCGCGTCGAAAAACAGAACCCGATCCCACTATTGATTGTCTATGCACTGGTCAATAGACCTTATATGGCTGATCTTCAAGAAGGGCGCTCAATGATTCAGGGCCTGTTGGATGCGGGTGTGGATGTCTATCTGGTTGACTGGGGATATCCTGATGAGGGCGATAGATATCTTGCCCTTGAAGATTATATCAATGGCTACCTGGACGATTGTGTCGATAAGATCCGCGAGGCACATGGGTTAGATAAAATCAATATCCTCGGCATTTGTCAGGGCGGGTCATTCAGTCTTTGTTATACAGCACTGCACCAGGATAAGGTCAAGAACCTGATAACGACCGTAACACCGGTTGATTTTCATACCAGGGATGATTTACTCAGCAAGCTGGTGAGGCATGTTGATGTTGATCTGCTGATCGATGCGGAGGGTAATCTGACTGGCGAGACCATGAATTCGATTTACCTGTCACTGAAGCCTTTTCAATTGATGGGGCAGAAGTATATGGATCTGGTTGGTATTCTGGATGACACGGAAAAGATGCGTAGTTTCATGCGTATGGAGAAGTGGATTTTTGATAGCCCTGACCAAGTGGGCGAAGCATTCCGAGAATTCACCAAGCAGTTTTATCAGCAAAATGGATTGGTCAAGGGTACGGTCAGGATCGGTGATGATGTGGTTGATTTGCAAAATATTACCATCCCGGTGATGAATATCTATGCCAGGGATGATCATCTGGTTCCCCCTGATTCATCAAAGGCGTTGAGGGGATGTGTCTCAAGCAAGGATTATACAGAGCTTGAATTTCCTGGTGGGCACATTGGCATCTATGTGAGTGGAAAAGCACAAAAAATGATCCCGCCTGCAGTGGGTAAATGGCTGGATGATAGAACCTAGGGAAAATATTCCATAGACATAAAAAACCGGGTATCTACCCGGTTTTTTTATGCTCGAACTAACCGTTTACTTCTTTGCTATTTATTTCTTCCAGGCCTTTTTCTTTGTCGTCTTCCGGGCTGTTTTTTTAGTGATATTCATTCCTTTATCTGCCCAGTTGGTAATTTCACTATTACAATCCTTAAGAATATCTCCGGTAGAATGCACAATCTTCATGAGTTTGCAGTTGTATTCAGCCATTAACTCAGCCTGTGCCGCTACTAGGGCTTGCGGTTTCTGTGCATTCTCACCAGAAGCAGCTAATTCTATTTCTTTTTGACTCGCTTCCATACAGGTATTGAGCACAGTCAACTGTTGTTCAATAAGCTTTTCCATCACCTTTGTGTTGATGTTCCCCAGTTCTTTCATTGATTCAATTGCTGTTTTGGAAATCTCCCTCCATTGTTTTGTAATATCGTTAGTCATAATTATTCCTCTGATTTGGTAAATGCGTGCTTACTCAAAAGCCTGTGCCTCCGTGACAGTGACACAGGTTTTTAGTAGGTTCGATGACATTCGATTGATTAGGTCGATTGATTTGGCAGCCTTCACTATAGTTAGAGGTACTTTCATAGCTACAAACCTTAACCGAAACTCTAACGCATTAATAAACCGCCATTGACGGAGATATCTGAACCAGTGATATAGCCAGAGTTTGTATGAGCCAGGAAGGCAACGGCGTCACCAATTTCAGAGGGCTTGGCCAGTCTGCCAAGCGGGATTTTGGCAACAATGCTGTTTACAATATCTTCAGGCATGGCTTCCACCATGCTGGTTCCGACATAGCCAGGTGAGACTGTATTCACTGTAATACCACTATCGGCGAGCTCTCTGGCCAGGGATTTTGTAAAACCAACCATCCCCGCCTTGGCAGCAGAGTAGTTGGTCTGCCCAAATTGACCTTTGTGACCATTCACTGATGAAATATTGACAATTCTTCCGTACTGACGCTTGACCATGCCATTAATAAAACTACGGGTAACGTTAAAAACACTGTCAAGGTTTGTGTCCAAGACTGCATGCCAGTCCTCTTCTTCCATTTTTTTCAATGTCGCATCGCGCGTAATACCGGCACAATTGACCAGAATATCAACACTTGCATATTCCTTTTCCAGATCTTTTGCCATTTTTTTACATGCTTTAAAATCTGCTACATCACACTCGATCACATGAATATCAAGGCCTTCTTCAAGACGTTCTTTTTGCCATTCAATGGCACGTTCTGCTTCAAAGGAAATATAGGTCGCTATCACCTTATTTCCATGTCTGGCAAGGCTTCTGCATATATCGGTACCAATTCCACCAATACCTCCAGTGACGACGGCGACGTGGCCCGTATTGGGTTGTGATGTTACTGCAGTTGCACCCATCCTCTTTGCTGAACTTTGAGGCAGGAATGGTTCCATGGCAGCTGCATGTTGTTGAGCAAGTTGATTTACCGCAGCATTTGCCATTTCTGTAAACTGGGAAAAAGAATTCATGGTGAGCACCATGGGGTCATGCCAGTTTTCGATCATTATGTTATGGGTTTTATGACACTGGTTTGTAAAGTCTGTAAACATGTCTAGATAGTTACTCTGTGTAAATTTCTTGACCATGCAATGAGTCCTCATTGTTTGGGGGCGTTATTGATTGTTTGAATAAATGACCTTCGGGGAATAAGATTTTATTATTATTTTTTGTCTGAATTGAGGCCTGCAGCCTTAAAAAAGCCCTCCTGCATATCCTGCCACATCTTGAGATTGTTTTCCGCAATTTCATTCATGGCATTCAGTGGATTGCTTGTTACTGAATTTTGTAGTTCTTTTTGCTGTTCTACGAATAATTCCAGACTTTTCTGAATGAAATTGCCTGCAATACTTTGCATGGAATCATCGTAAAAACGGATGATTTGGGATAATGCTGATGCAGAGAAAAATGGCTCTCCATCATGTTCCTGTTCTGAAATAATTTGTAGCAATATTCCCCTGGTCAGATCCTCATCAGTCTTGACATCCTTGACGCAGAAATCAATGTTATCAGTTACTAATTGCCTAACATTTTCTAGCGTGATGTATTTACTAAGTTCCGTGTCATACAAACGACGGTTAGGATATTTCTTGATGATACGTGTTTTACTCATACTTTTTAACCAGTTGTTATACAGATTTATCGGAGTTATCCCTGCTTTACTCTGGATTAGACCTCGAACAAGACAGGGAATAATAAATTACATCATGTGTTGACCACCATTCATCGAGAAGTTAGCACCTGTCGCAAAACCAGCTTCTTCTGATGCGAGGAAATCAACCAAGGCAGCGATTTCTTCCGGGGTCCCGAGACGATTCACCGGGATAGCCGCGATGATAGAGTTTCGAATATCTTCTGAAACTGCCATCACCATTTCTGTCGCGATATAACCGGGAGAAACTGTGTTAACAGTCACTCCTTTACGTGCAACTTCCTGTGCCAGTGCCATGGTAAAACCATGCATCCCGGCTTTGGACGCCGCATAATTTGTTTGGCCCAGTTGGCCTTTCTGCCCGTTGATTGATGAGATATTAATTATACGTCCCCAACCGCGATCAGTCATGCCTTCAATAAGAGGTTTTGTCATATTAAACAGACCATCAAGATTGATATTCATGACAACATCCCATTTTTCTTTGCTCATCTTTTTGAACATGCCATCTTTTGTGATGCCGGCATTGTTCACAAGAATGTCTATCGGACCAAGGTCTTTTCCCACTTGTTCTGTCAGTGCTTGGCATGCATCAAAGTCTGAAACGTCGGCCTGATAGATGGCAATATCGTGACCAGCTTTTATGGCATCTGCTTGCCAGGCTTTGGCTTTTTCTTCGTTACGATAGTTTGTTGCTACCCTGGCACCGGATTCGGCGAGTTTTAGACAAATAGCTGCACCGATACCGCCTGTTCCACCTGTCACCAATGCTACTTTTCCTTTTAGATCTGACATTGTTCTTACCTCTCAACCGCTAGTGCAACACCCAGACCACCACCAATACACAGTGTGGCCAGACCTTTTTTGGCATCTCTACGTTTCATTTCATGGAGAAGAGTGACCAGGACACGGCAACCAGAAGCACCAATCGGGTGACCAAGGGCGATGGCGCCCCCATTGACGTTTATTTTCGCTGGGTCCCAACCGAGACCTTTGTTGACCGAAATTGCCTGTGCAGCGAAAGCTTCGTTTGCTTCAATCAGATCCAGGTCTTCGTGTGTCCAGCCTGCTTTTTCCAGACACTTTTGGGTCGCTGGAATCGGACCTGTGCCCATAATTGTTGGGCTGACACCCGCGCTAGAGTATGCAGCGATGGTGGCTAGTGGTTCCAGGCCTAATTCTTTGGCTTTACTTTCTGACATCACAACTACAGCAGCGGCACCATCATTAAGTCCTGAGGCATTGGCGGCTGTAACGGTGCCTTCTTTATCGAAAGCAGGACGCATCTTGCCCAGCTTTTCTGCTGTGACGCCCGCGCGTGGGAATTCATCTTTATCAAAAACGACTGGATCCCCTTTACGTTGGGGAATTTCAACAGGAATAATTTCGTCATCAAATTTCCCTGCTGCCTGAGCGGCTTCCGTTTTATTCTGGCTGGTGGCAGCAAATTCATCCTGTTCGTCACGTGATATATCAAATTCCTTTGCGATATTTTCTGCTGTAATCCCCATGTGATAATTATTGAATGCATCCCAGAGTCCATCAACGATCATGGAGTCCTGTAATTTCCAGTCTCCCATTTTCTGACCATCACGAGATTTAGGCAGAACATGTGGTGATAGGCTCATGTTTTCCTGTCCACCGGCAACGATGATGTCGGCATCGCCACACATAATTGCCTGTGCAGCGAGGTGAACTGTTTTCAGGCCGCTACCACAGACTTTGTTAATGGTCATGCTAGGAATAGTTTCCGGAATCCCCGCAGCAATGGCAGCTTGCCTTGCCGGATTTTGACCCGTGCCTGCTGTTAACACGTGACCGAAGATAACTTCGTCTACTTGTTCAGGTTTAAGGCCAGCTTGATCCAGGACACCGGAGATGACTGTTGCTCCCAGTATATGGGCAGGTACACTCGCTAATGATCCGCCAAAAGTGCCGATTGCAGTTCGGCCAGCGGCAACGATAACAACTTTCTCTGACATGTCCTCTTTCTCCAAACTATGATGTGGCACTTCATGCTCACAAATTTATGAGTTTCATATTGAGTTAATAATAATTATATGGTGTGCATCCCAATTTACGTTGCAGTGCACAAAAAGCTCTAGGATGGTAACAGAATCTTTTCTTTGACTCCAGTCTTGGCTCCAGGGACAAGCTTAAGCCTGTCCCTGCTGAAGGTTTAGTTGTCTGCTAAATATGAAGGGCGCGATCGTCTACGCCCAGCGCCGCTTCATGGATGGCCTCTGAAAGTGAAGGGTGAGCATGGATGGTACGGGCAATATCCTCGCTACTGGCATCAAATTCCATGGCTAATACGGCCTCGGTGATGAGCTCTGAGGCGTTCGGCCCAAGGATATGTACCCCAAGGATTCTATCGCTTCGGCTATCGGCCAGTATCTTGACCAGGCCCGTAGATTCTCCCATGGCTCTTGCACGGCTATTGGCAGCAAAAGGGTATGTGCCGACCTTATAATCAATCCCCGTGCTCTGCAGCTCCTCTTCATTCAGCCCCACCCAGGCAATCTCGGGCCAGGTGTATATGACCCATGGGATTATCTGGTAATTCATATGACCTGGCTGACCAGCAATTCGCTCAGCGACAGCCACACCTTCTTCAGACGCCTTGTGGGCGAGCATGGGTCCCCTTACGACATCGCCAATGGCATAGACATTTGGCAGCTTGGTTTGGCACTGTTCATCAACCTTGATAAATCCTCTTTCATCCAAATCCAGACCACAAGTTTCAGCACCCAGGCCCTCTGTATTTGGTGTACGTCCCACTGCGACGATTAATTTATCGACGCTGATATGTTGTTTCCCTTCTGCATCTTCATAGATAACGATAACTTCCTGATTATTTGAGCCCGTACCCGTAACCTTTGCACCAAGCCTGATATCCAGCCCTTGTTTGGTAAGAACTTTATAAGCTTCATCGGAGAGCTGATTGTCAACAGGTTCGAGAAATGACTCCAGTGCTTCAAGAATGATAACTTCTGATCCCAGGCGAGCCCAGACACTGCCCAGTTCAAGACCAATGACCCCCGCACCGATGACGCACAGTTTTCTAGGTGTTTCATCGAATGCGAGCGCACCGGTGGAATCGACGATCCTTTTATTATCTACCTTCGCAGGTGGGATCTTGCTCGGGACAGATCCCGTGGCGATGATAATGTATTTAGCGGAAGCAGTGAGTCTCTCTCCGCCCTCAATACCTGCGGGTAAAACCTCTACATGATATTGACCCGTTTCGTCCTGTGATGTGATTCGTCCGCAACCATGCAACAGCTGGATATTATTTTTCCTAAAAAGACCTGCTATTCCCTGCGTCAGCATCTGCACAATCTTATCCTTGCGCGCAATCATCTTGATCACATTCATACTGGCGCCCGAAACATTGATACCGTGATCGACAGCATTATTTTTAAGGTGTGAGAAATGATGTGTCGATTCTAATAAGGCCTTGGAAGGTACGCAGCCAACATTCAGACAAGTACCTCCCAGCGCAGGTTTTCCACTCTCTTCACTCCAGCTTTCAACGCAAGCGGTGCTCAGCCCCAACTGTGCGCAGCGAATGGCAGCAACATATCCTCCAGGTCCGGCACCAATAACGATGACATCATATTTTTTCATTTACTTGTTTTTCATTTCACTAAGTTATAGGTCACTTGTCTAGATTTGTAATAA
>CAYRXP010000087.1:6110-7454 GCA_964428145.1 uncultured Enterobacteriaceae bacterium | reverse complement strand
AGCCGTGGCAAAAGATACAAAGCCTTCTGACCTAGTGCAACCAGGGCATGTTTTCCCCTTAATGGCGCATCCGGGTGGCGTCCTGTTGCGCGCCGGGCATACTGAAGCAGGCTGTGATCTGGCCAAGTTAGCAGGACTCACACCGGCGGCTGTCATCGTAGAAATACTCAAAGATGATGGCACCATGGCAAGAAGACCGGATCTGGAGATTTTTGCCAGGGAGCATGGCCTGAAAATTGGCACGATCGCAGATTTGATTCAACACCGTATCGAAAATGAAAAAACAGTTAAAAGAGTTGCCGAGTATAATATGCAGACTGAGTACGGTGATTTCAAGATCATCGCCTATGAAGACAGCATTGATAATAATTTACACTTGGCAATGATCAAGGGTGAGATTATACCAGAGGAACCCACCCTGGTACGTGTTCATATGCAAAACCCAATTTATGACCTAACAGGAAGTTTAAGAGAGAATATCGCATGGCCAATCAATAACGTATTAAGACGTATACAATCTGAAGGTCAGGGTGTTGCTGTTATCTTGTGTAATCAGTTTGGATCACAGGAGTTGGCAGAACAGTTAAAATTATTTTGTCAGGGAGAGTCACAGGAATTAGGACATATGAATAAACAAAACACAAAAGATCAACGTACGATAGGTCTTGGTGCGCAGATTTTATCTGATCTTGGCGTACAAAAAATGCGTGTACTCAGTGCGCCAAAACGATTTCATGCAATTTCCGGTTTTGGTCTTGAAGTTGTTGAATACGTAACCTGATGAAATCGTCGTCATATGTCTAAATATCATTTAGTTGAAGGTAAGCAGAGGTTGGATAGCGCAAAAGTCACTATAGTTGCGAGTCGCTTCAATAATTTCGTTGTTGAAAGTTTGCTTGATGCTTGCCTTGCAACATTAAAAAAATCTGGTTTGCAAGATCAAGATATCACTGTCGTCCGTGTGCCAGGTGCATTTGAAATTCCTTCTACAGTTCAACATGTACTTAAACATACAACATGTGATGCAGTGATTACCTTAGGGGCTGTGATTCGAGGTGAGACACCTCACTTTGATTATATATGCTCAGAATGTGTCCGTGGTCTGGGACAAATTTCCCTGGAGAATGATACGCCAGTGATCTTTGGTGTACTGACTGTTGATAACACGGAACAGGCTGTGGACAGAGCGGGAGAAGAAGAAAGTAATAAAGGTGCCGAGTCTGCACAGGCCGCGATAGAAATGATTAATATTTTCAGAGCGCTAGCCTAATGGCCTCAAAAGATAAATTCATGGAAAATAAATCCCTGGGGAAAAAATCACCAGAAAAGAAATCATTTTCCAGA
>CAYRXP010000087.1:2697-6010 GCA_964428145.1 uncultured Enterobacteriaceae bacterium | reverse complement strand
CATGGAAAATAAATCCCTGGGGAAAAAATCACCAGAAAAGAAATCATTTTCCAGACATGCGCGCATACGGGCGCGTCGCTCGGCGGTACAGGCTTTGTATCAATGGACTATGTCTGATATGCCGATACAGGACGTGATTAATGAATTTGTCAGCGAACGATCTGAATTAAAAAAAGCCGATACGGATTATTTTAAAGAGATATTACGTGGAACAGCAAAGGAAGTAGAAAATCTGGATAAACAATTAGCACCATTGCTGGATAGAGCCATTGATGATCTGGACCCCGTAGAAAAAGCCATATTGCACATTGGGCTCTATGAACTGACATTTCATCCGGAGCTTCCGTATCGGGTAGTGTTGAATGAAGCGATTGATCTGGCAAAAATGTTTGGTGCAGAGCAGTCACACAAATATATTAACGGTGTCCTGGATAAGGCAGCACAAAAAATCAGAACGGCAGAAATGAAGCGTGTTTCTTAATTGAAGGCTTGATTGATGGCCCCGTCAGAATTTGAATTAATCAATAAATATTTTAAAAACCTTACAGATAATGATTCATCTGTTCAATGTGGTATCGGTGACGATGCAGCGATTGTTCATATTCCCCATGATATGGAAGTTGCACTTTCAATAGACACCTTACTGGAAGGTACGCATTTTCCAGCAGAGACACAGCCGTCTGATATTGCTTACAAAGCACTGGCAGTCAATCTTAGTGACATGGCGGCAATGGGTGCGGTGCCGAAGTGGGTTTTGTTATCCATCAGCCTTCCTGAGAAGGATGAAGACTGGATAGAAAAATTTGTTTCTGGTTTTCTCGAACTCGCCAGACCACATTCGCTTAGCCTCATTGGTGGCGATCTCAGTAGAGGGCCCCTTTCAATCACAGTACAGATACAAGGATTGCTCCCAACAGGGTCAGCACTTAAGCGTAATGGTGCACGGAAAGACGATCTGATTTATGTCACAGGGACACTAGGTGATGCTGGTGTTGGCCTGGATATTATGAACGGGAAATTGTCGATTAGGGGAAAGCATAAAATGTTTTTTCTGAATAGTTTAAATAGACCATATATAAGTATCGATGCTGGTATCCAATTAAGGAATATTGCGAATAGCGCGATTGATATATCAGATGGGTTAATGGCTGATTTAGGTCATATACTGGAAGCAAGTCATGCCGGTGCAGAAATTGAAATGGAAAAAATACCACTATCAGAAGCAATGCAACAATGCATAGACAAAATGAGTGCCTGGGATTATGCACTGACCTTTGGTGATGATTATAAACTATGCTTCACTACTGATGCAGTGAAGCATGAGATGGTCATGGAGATATTCAAGGAGATAAACATTCCGGTGTGTTGTATCGGTAAAATTACAGGGGAAAGTGGATTGAACTGCAAAGGCCCTGAGGGCACTTTTTTTGAACCCTCGGGCAGCCCATACCAACATTTCTAATGTGAGATATCAGGATTGTAATCCGGGATCTCCGCAGTAATTTTTTTATTTCGCTCTGTAATTTCCTTACGCATTTCCTTACGCATAAGAGCAGCATCGTACAATTTCTTTTCAAACTCTGATTCCAGTTTGAGAGGTGGGACTTTGACAGATTTACCATCTTCGCCTTGAGCAACCATTGTAAAATAACAGGAATTTGTATGGCGTTTTACTTTTGTTTTCAGGTTTTCAGAAACCACTTTGACGCCAATCTCCATCGAGGAATTTCCGACATAATTCACGTTGGCACGAAATGAAACGAGTTCACCGACTTTAATCGGTTGATTAAAGGTGACTTGATCAAGTGAAACAGTCACCACATAACTTTTGCTGTATCTAGCCGCACAGGCATAGGCAACTTGATCCAGTAACTTTAAGATTGAGCCACCATGCACGTTACCTGAGAAATTTCCCATGTCTGGGGTCATCAATACGGTCATATGTAGTGTTTTTTCATCTTCTTCCGTCATCATGTCACTTTCCGTCTTTATTGTTATATTTTTACTTATAAGTGTGTATAGCCACCTTGTGATAATCGATTTATTTCATCAGGAGCATAGGGTACAGATTCAATAAATGCCGGAATCTGTTTTCGATCAATTTCCAGGTATTCCATTGTGGTTTCACATACTTTCAAATCAATAATACCAAATGTATCCAGCTTTTTTGCCAGATCGACAAGCTCCCTGTTGTCATCATAACTATCCAGTGTGAACCAACCAATATCAGGGCCATGTAGTATCATGACAATCTCGAGATCTTCAAGCTCATCAATTCCCGTTTGTGTGATCTCTTCTGCTCGCTGAAGTAATAGTTTTAAATCTTCAATGGAGTGCTCTGATATATCATACAGGTAGCGTTTATTGCCGATTGTGAATTGGCTATCGGTCTGAGCATACATTGGTTTAGAAGGTTCGGTTAGTGAGATTACAGTTTCTTGTCCAGTCACTGGTCCGACAGTCGCAGTGGCTGTCTGATGATCTTGTTCGCAGCCCAGCAACAATAAAAGTCCAAACAGTACAGGCAAACAGTTCCGAATTTTGTTGTGTAATTTCATTGTGCAAGAAATATCATATAAACTGCTATTGTACCAGTTAGCAGAGTGCCATAGATAAAATAGATTTAAACCAGGTTCAATGCACTGTCGTTATGACGCTAAATAATGGGTTAGAATGAGCAACTTGAACTGACAGGAATATTTAACGATGTGCGAGCTGTTGGGTTTGAATGCAAATGTACCTACAGATATATGCTTTAGTTTCAAAGGACTGGTACAGCGTGGTGGTAAAACCGGGCCTCATAAGGATGGCTGGGGTATCAGTCTGTATGAGGGCCGTGGCAGTCGCTCGTTTCATGATCCCCGAGCCAGTGTAGCATCAGAGATTGCTGAGCTTATTCAGCGTCATTCCATCAAAAGCAAAATTATCATCAGTCATATACGAAAGGCAAACCGAGGCAAGGTCTGCCTGGAAAATACCCATCCTTTTTCGAGGGAGCTTTGGGGATGTAGTTGGGTATTTGCACACAATGGACAGTTAAAAGGGATTAAAAAGCGTCCTCTAACATTTTACCAACCTATCGGGGCAACAGATAGTGAACATGCATTTTGCTGGATGATGGGTCAAATCAGAGAAAAATTTCCTGAAAAAACAAAAAACATTAAAGCGTTATGGAAAACGATTCATGCATTGGCAAAAGACATTAATCAGTTGGGTGTCTTCAGTTTTTTATTAAGCGATTCCCGCTATCTATATGCCTATTGTACGAACAATATGTGTTGGATCACACGTCGCCATCCATTCGGAAAGGCAC
>CAYRXP010000087.1:0-2597 GCA_964428145.1 uncultured Enterobacteriaceae bacterium | reverse complement strand
AAGGCACAAGGTGTTGTTCTAAATTGGTTGATTACTGTATATTTCGTAAAATTGACTCCATCCTTTTTTTTACTCATGATTATGAAGTTTCAAAACTTAACTATGTTCGTCTCATTTTAAGGATTATATTATCTGCGATGAAAGATAAAAAATTTCGTATTGAAAAAGACAGTATGGGTAAAATGCAAGTACCCGCTAATGCATTATATGCAGCGCAAACTCAAAGAGCTGTTGAAAATTTTCCTGTAAGTGGATTAACTATGCCGAGAGCGGTAATCCGTGCCCTGGGTTTGATAAAAGCGTCGGCGGCAATTGCTAACCAGGAACTTGGATTACTGGAATCAGACATGGCTGAAGCTATTAAGGCAGTCGCTAATGAAGTGGCTGATGGGAATCATGATGAGCATTTTCCGGTGGATATCTTTCAAACCGGGTCAGGCACCAGTTCCAACATGAATGCCAATGAGGTGATAGCCAATCTGGCCAGTCAACGACTGGGCCGCAAGGTACATCCCAATGATCATATTAATATGGGACAGAGCAGTAATGATGTAATCCCAACGGCCATCCATGTTGGCGGTAGTTTGCTGGCAAGTGAATCTCTATTACCGGCCCTTGAATACCTTGCCGATACTATTCATGCACGTCTTTCTGAAATGAATAGTTTTGTCAAGACCGGGCGTACCCATTTAATGGATGCCATGCCTGTTACTCTTGCTCAAGAGATGAGTGGTTGGGAAACGCAAATAAAACAAGGGTATCAGCGCATCACTTCGGCACTGGAAAGATTGTCTGCTTTACCAATAGGGGGTACGGCGGTCGGTACCGGGATCAATGCAGATCCCAAATTTGGAAAAAAAGTTACCGCAAATCTATCTGCCGCAACAGGAATTAAATTTACCACAAAGGAAAATTATTTTGAAGGCTTAAGTACACAAGATGCTGCAGTTGAAATGAGTGGCCAGCTTAAGACCGTGGCTGTTAGTCTGATGAAGATAGCTAATGATTTACGTTGGATGAATAGTGGACCGCTGGCAGGATTAGGAGAAATTGCCCTGCCATCATTACAGCCAGGTAGTAGCATAATGCCTGGCAAGGTTAATCCTGTAATACCTGAAGCAGTCTGTATGGTGTCTGCACAGGTAATCGGTAACGACGTTACGATCACAGTTGCTGGACAGTCAGGTAACTTTCAATTGAATGTCATGTTACCGGTCATTGCCTATAATCTAGCACAAAGTATGGAGATACTTGCCAATGTTTCACGTCTATTAGCAGATACAGCAATTGCAGGTTTTACCGTGAACCAGGATCAAATGAATAAGGCATTGGAGCAAAATCCAATCCTGGTAACGGCGCTGAATTCTGTGATTGGCTATGAAAAAGGCGCTGCGATTGCCAAGAAAGCTTACGCCGAAAGCCGATCTGTAAAAGAAGTTGCAAAGGAAATGACAGATCTTTCTGATGAAGAACTTGATCGATTACTTGATCCGGCGGAACTGACTAAAGGCGGGATAAAAAAGTAAATTATTATTGAATTAACTTCTTTATTATCAATTCATAGATTGAAGACAGTGTTAATAAATCATCTATCTTTACACATTCATCAATCTTGTGAATAGTTTGATTTAGTGGCCCCAGTTCCACTACCTGGGCACCGGTGGGCGCGATAAAACGGCCGTCTGAGGTGCCGCCAGCAGTAGAGAGTTCAGTTTCATAGCCAGCGACTTCACTGATGGCTTCCCTGACGGCATCAACCAGACTGCCTTCCGGTGTAAGGAACGGATTGCCGGAAAGTTTCCAGCTTAATTCATAATCGAATTTATATTTATCAAGAATTGCCTCTGTTTGTGCCCTGAGTTCTTCTTCGGTTATTTCCGTACAAAAGCGATAGTTAAACAGAACCTCCACTTCTCCCGGGGTCACATTGTTTGCACCCGTTCCAGCATGAATATTTGATATCTGGAAAGAAGTTGGTGGATAAAATTCATTGCCCTCGTCCCACACCTTGGCACAAAGCTCATTCAGGGCAGGGCTCAATTTATGTATGGGATTTTCTGCCAGATGCGGATAGGCAACATGACCTTGAATGCCACGGACGATTAATTTCCCACCGAGTGAACCACGACGACCATTTTTAACCACATCCCCTACTTTCTTTTCACTGGTAGGCTCCCCCACCAGGCACCATTTGATCTTGATATTATTTTCTTCCAGATAATCTACAACCTTGCGGGTCCCATTGATGGAGGGCCCTTCTTCATCACTGGTAATGAGTAAGGCAATGGTTCCTTGATGATCAGGATGCTCATCAGTGAATCTTTCAACTGCAGTCACGAACGCAGCTATACCGCTTTTCATATCAGCAGCACCGCGACCATAAAGCATACCGTCTCTAATTTCCGGTACAAAGGGATTAGAGTTCCATTGATCTAAGGGCCCAGTCGGGACAACATCAGTGTGTCCCACAAAGGCAAATACAGGATCGCCTTCACCCCGCGTGATCCAGAGGTTATCGACATCATCAAAACGCAGATGATTTGCCTTGAAGCCTATGGCTTCTAATCTCTCAGCCAACATAATCTGACAACCACCAT
>CAYRXP010000086.1:0-7494 GCA_964428145.1 uncultured Enterobacteriaceae bacterium | reverse complement strand
TGTTTCAATCACTACTAGAATCATACCTAACGATTACGAAGATGACTTCAGGAGTATTGAAATGCCTCGATTACGCGTAAAAACGTCAACTTATCCAAATACCGGCAAGGTTTATGCGGAATTGTATTATCCACACGATGAGGTAATACCTTTAGCTATTACTGAGCCGATTTTCCCAAGTAGTGAGGTTGCGGTAAAACAAGCAATTGAAATGTTTGAGACTTGGATGTCCATTTTGAGAGAGGAGCAAGCGAAATAATATAAACAGTTATCCTCCTTGGCACGGGTTCCTTAATTATAATTCTTCCAAGTTAATTGCTATCTCATTTGCTTGGTCAATCATCCAGGCAGAAGTAGTGGTAGGCAGTTTGCGACCCAAAGCAGACGTTCAATATTTATTACAAAATGAAAGATAGCAATTACTTAACCAAGGATTATGCCTTGTCAAAACGATAGGCGAACGTAATTTTATAACACTTTCGCTCCGGGCAAAAAAAGATATAACCAGGACTACCGTGTGTTGTTCTGTAACCTTGCTTTGGTGATACTCTCTTGCCACAACCAGCACATTTAAAAGTGTATTCCCAAACATGATTGGGGTCATAGCACCCGTACATAAGTTTCATTGCATTACCATATTTTGTAGAAATATTTTCTGGTTATTGAATCACTGATTGTTTGCTTAAAGCCTCTGTTTTCAGATAGCTAAATTCACAATGTGTTATGGCTACGGTAGGATAAATAAACGCAAATAAATGTAAACCCCCCACTTGGGGTAGGGTTTTATATGTCCAAAATGTATGTCGCCTTTTATAGCTTTTAAAAATGTAAGTACTCTTTAATTTAACGACCAATAGATCAATGATTTACAAAATAGCGTTTCTGATTGACGACTTTAAATTTATTTTCATTTTTTATTAATGTGGTTAGAGGCAACCACATAAGGATTGGCTTTGAGGCGCCTGAAGAGGTGATTATTGTGATAGAGGAGTTGCTAGAAAAGGATTAGCTATTTATTTCTTATCAATGAGTGTCAGGTTAATACTGAAAGCGGACGGTCAGATGGACGTGATGATAGACAAATAGCCACCAAACATATAAGTTCCTTATAATTACCTATGTATTATCTACCAAGAATGCTTGTTGTTGATTTCTTATTTGGCATATCATCACTCATAGGGTCATCTAAGATTTTTATCGGGCGGAACGGCAGATGCATCGCTTGAACTTTTACCATTTACAATTATTGAAATGATATATCTACCAGTAATAACCACCAAAATAATACCAATAACAAATAGTAATCCTGCTAAATAAGGAATTGATGAATTTATAGTATCTTTAGAATTATTATTATTCCCAATATTAGCTTCGCTACTATTTTTAAATATACTTTCTGTTTTGTTTGACTCCTCAGTCATCCGTTTTTGCTCAGCTTCTTCAATCAATATTCTCTGTTCTGCCTCATAGGCAAGTTGTTTCTGTTTAGCTTCTTCTTCAATCCGTGCCTGTTCAACTTCTTCTGCTAGTCGTACTTGTTCTTTCTCCTCGGCTAATTGCTTCTGTTTTGCCTCTCTATCTAATAAATCTTGTTTTGCCTCTTCTGCAAGATTTTCTCGTACTTTTGCTGATTGATATTGTTCATCTTCTTCAGTGAGTCGTTTTTGTTCGGTCTCTTTTTTCTGTTGTTTAAATTTTTCTTTTAACTGGATTTCCAAGTCGTCTTTTATTTGAACCATTCTTTTAGATAAAATTGATTCAACAATTTGTGGATCAGGTTCGCCAGTAGCATTTGCATTAAGATCGTACGTCTTAGTTTTATTTAATCTTTTTGCTACGGTAACGAATGTACCTGTATTGGGCAGTCTGAACATTGTTGCATCAACATCAGCTCCCGATCCCTTGTCATGCCATGCTATTGAATTTGTAACGACTTTTTCTGTAAGACTTTTATGAACACAACGATAATTGGGCACATTTGGTTTGTTGTAACCCAGCTGAGGAATACTACCCAAACATCTGTAATTGCTGTCAGGCGGTATTGCTTCCCAGATGGAACCGTCTTTTCGTGCACCACTTCCTTTATCGCTCCATACTTGATTCCAATCAATTGGAGTAGTTAATAAACGAGGTGTGCCTTTTGGATTATTGGATGGTTCACTTACTGTTATTACACAATTCTTTGCAGAGGTCTTCTTTTGCGAAGCAAGTCCGCCAATGATGTATTCTGCTTGACCGACTGAAGGAATAAAAAAATATCCATCTAAATTTGCACCAGATCCGCCATCATCCCAGATTAAATTCTGATTACAGGCAAATTTAGTGTCTAAGCGATAGGTTAATTCATTGATGATTTGAAGACGTTCCTGCGCTTCAATTTCCGAATAGCCAATTTGACCGCTATCAGATACAGCAAATGCACTGAATGCAGAAATGCATAACGAAAACAGAAGAACCAGAGATATCCAAATCATTTTTAATTTTCCCCGTCAATTATTCTTCGTATCCAACTGTGTAGTTATTTCATCAAATAGTTTGTAATTTTCATCTTCTAGGTCGATTTTTTTTGTATCACGACTGATATACGCCTCCAGTCGCTGACGCACATCATCTTTGACATCGGAAGACTGTTTCGTATCATCCAAAACTATGGTCAGTTCATTTTCCACTTCTTGCTGTTCCATGGTTCCCTTATGCTGTCTCCACTTGGTTTTTTCCATCGCAGCTTTTGCATTATTGATATTCTGTTTAACATTTTTAATACTTGTATTGACCTGCAAAAGTTCTTCCAGCGTCGTATCTAACTTCGTTTTTATATCTACTTCTTCAGTCACAGTCGACTGTGGGTCGTTTAGTTCGTGCGTCTCGGCAAGTAATCTACACTTCTCCGCCTCAGAATTATTTTGATCCTCTTCTAGCGTTGCCAACATTTCCTGATTCTTTTCTAAATCCTGTAGAATCTTTTGCATATCTGCCTTTAAACATTTTATTTCCTTTTCACGCTCCTGCTCATATCTCATTTTATAAGCTTCAATGATCTTTTTTGATTCTGTTTGTGCTACTTGCATGGCATCGTTCAGGGTGTAGAGACGTTGTCGTTTAGAGGACTGTTGAGCAAAGGCGCTATCTATAATCGCCTTGAGTGTTTTCTTTTTTATTTGATCCTTGCGCATGTAATCGGCGACTCCGGATCGGAGGGCCCGCACCTCAATTTCTTGATTGCCAGCACCGGTAAGCATGATAGTTGTGGGGAACAGATGGTTATCATAATTATCCTGCAGGATATCCAGGCCGGTAACAGCATCAAGTCGGAGATCATAATCAAGTAACAGGACATCAAATGCTGACCAGTTGAAGTTCTTCCCCGGTACGCCCTGACTCTGAGGATCGTACTCAACTACTTCAATATCCTGAAATTGGCTGGTGAGCCAGTTCATTAGTAGTTTTCTACAATCATCATCATCATTAATGATTAAAATCTTACGCAGGGATTCTTTTCTATCCATTACCTCTTTCCTATAGTAAGTCCTGATTAAAGTATCTGTGTGTAATCCAAATTGGGTAAATTTGATTATTTTACGCCTAACAACTCTAATGTCTGCTTAATATTGAAAGCGGATGGTCAAATATAACATTTTATATAATGTGCGCGCTTTTTGCGTCGCACTGATTCTTCTGTTATGTACTGCCTATACGGAGTGCGCTTAAGCAATACACCGCCAGAGATAATGCCAGTGCAGCCTATTCCAGCTCTACTATCTAACGTATGTAACGATAGAAATAAAATGGCAGATGGAGCCAGATAAGACAAACAAGTGCCAGATACCATGAGCATGGCGAAGTATTTTCAGGTTATCCAGTACATAAAACACGATACCTGCCGTGTAAGCAATTCCGCCTATCATCAACCAAACCACACCAGCAGTGGGGATGGCTGCCTGCAACTCAGAAAAGTTTAGTGTGCAAATCCAGCCCATAACCAGGTAAATCAACACCTGTAACCATTCAACACGTTTTGGTATGAAAATATCCAGTAATAAGCCAATGACGGCCAGGACCCATATCATTATCAGCATGATCATGCCGTTACTTTCACGTAGCGTAACCAGCATGTAAGGTGTATAGGTTCCTGCGATTAACAGGTAAATTGAAATGTGATCGAGTTTCTGAAATATTTTTTTAAGTTTGGGTGGGTGAAAGCTGTGATACAAGGTGGACATTGTATACAGCAGGATTAATGTAAAACCAAAAATGGTAAAGCTGATGATGAGCTGCGGGTTGTGTTCCTGGATACTGATGGTTAGTAGTACACCAAAGCCGACCAGAGCCAGAACAGCGCCAACCAGATGGGTAATACTATTTAGTTTTTCACCGTAGTACATTGTGCATCTTGTCAGCGCATATTTCTAAGCTGTTCAGACATTATCTTGTTCATATCAATTGACTCACCTGCACGACGCTTTTTGACCTTGACCCACTTGGACTGCAAGTCACTCTCTGATGGCCAGGTTGTCACAGGACCAGTGACAACTTCTGCGCTCGCCCTGTAAAAATTCCATTCATTACCACTTTCTTGATTCCTCATCTCTGCATAAAACGCCTCTTCCGAATCATATTCTCCACTTGGATCCGAATGTCCTATATCCATGTCAATCAGTATGGCAATTATATCTCCACCTGATCTACCCGGTTTTTCCGGATAGGCAACAAGACCTGTTCTCATAAATAGATTCAGTTTGTTGCCGTCCTGGCCATATATGATCTCTGAATAAAAATAACCATTCTGTGCTTCAGGTTCAGGATTCCCATCCCATGCCCGATAAAGTTGTTCATCGATAAACTCGCCATAATCTTTATTTTCGTATAACTCTTTGAATGAAACTAATGAACCCTCATTCTCTATCATGTTTATCATTTGTCCGGAATAGAATTTTTTTAGTTGGCTTAATGCTTTTGCTTCATTTGCCATTTTCATGGCATCACTGACAGAACCACATGAGCACAACGCAAGAGTTATTAATGAGTAACATAAAATTCTGAATATCATAATCGACCCTCTTTTTTCATTATTTTTAAATTTTATATTCATCAAGTGGTAAGTGAAAACCGATTAAGATGTTGTAAAATACCTATCTCAGCGACCTTTCGGTACACAAGCCAGATCCGATTCGATGGAGCGGCAAGTCCCGTCGATATTGCCGTGGGGTGCCCTGAAGGAACACGATGAACCGGCATTGCGACCACTACATGCTGATATTGCTTCCTGTGGTGGTCTTGACTTGCGCCCCCCTGGACCACTAGAACCGCCGGGGCCTCCCGGACCGCGCCTTTCTGTCATACCACCTTCCGACCTGCCTCTGTCAGGGCCGCCGCGTTGCTGATCACTTGGCGGTCCTTTCTGGAAGGAACTGTCACCTGATCCGATCCAGCAGCGCGGGATGGAGGGAAACGAGTCGGTGATGACATAGTAATAAATGCCCACAGGATATTCTGGGGTCACCCCGATGCGACCGTTGCATTGATCCAGTTCGCCTAGCCCATGTACATATTCGTAATCACGGAAATACGTGCCGTCATAACGCCCACGTGGGCCATCCGGTCGCGTGCCTTGCTTGATGCTGTAACTGGGACGCAATTTGATCATTGCACTGCTGCTATCTGCTGGATCGCTGTAGCCGTAGGGACTGTAGATGGGAAAACCATCAGCGGCATAACCCAACAGGACCAGTTGCTTGCGGTAATCATATTTTTTCATCAGGCCTATCGGGATACTGTGATAATGATATGCACCATTAGGTTGCACATGAGCATTGTTCTGATCCAGCCCGAGATTCATTCCGCCGGTCATGGCTTCAATGTTCCAGTTGGAAGAACGATCGTTATTCCAGTATTCCGCTGTTGCCGGATCAAAGGGCACGCCGTTAATCGCGACACCAAAGGCGGCGTGACCGATGGAGATGGGTGTACTTCTTTTCTTAGGCTTAAGCGGCATACGGAATTTATAATCCTGTGAAGAGATGGCATTGGGATTCCCCGGGTTAGGAAACTTACCGGTGGCATGATCAGGCAGACCGTCGCTTTCGATATAGCGGTAACCGCCCTGTTCATCGATGCGTATGTTGGCCCTGGCATCGGCCGCCGGAATGAAGTATTCGAAGAAACCTTTTGGTCTTTCGACAAAGGACTGCTCGTCATTCGTCTCACGGACGCCGTGACCGTAAACGACATTTGTCGTTAAACAGATCATGAAAAGTAGTATGAACAGTTTACTAAAAGTCATAAACAATAAGTTACAAGATTTAGATAATAAACAAAAGTACAGATTTATTTTTTTGCGTTTCCTTGATAATGCTAAGGTCAGTGGTTTAAGCCCAATCAAAACTTATAGATATAAACTGTGTCGAATCTCTACTTCACGTCCTTGTTCCGTTCTCTGACTTGTTGGTTAGAAATTATTTTAAAGATTCCCTCTGACTCCAGAAGTCTTTCACTTTCTTCCTTAAAAAGTACTTCATCGGATAAAAACCCAATACGTACAAGTGAATTACATTTCATACATTTTTTTATAGAACCGCCCCATAAGCCTATTACTTCCCAATCCCCCCGATCAATTTTAGGGCTAGATCTTTGTCCGCAGCTTGGACATTTCTGACCCATTCCGAAAATTACTGCTAGGGTTGCCATCTTTAATTCCCAATGTATAAAAAATCAATGTTGATACGTACCCATCAATACAACTTTTTCAATCACATGACCTTCCATGGCGGCTTCGACCTCTGCCTTGGTGGGTTGACCAAGATCAGGCAGTAATGAATCCAGTGCATAGAGCTTATGGAAATAACGATGACGACCTGGCGGTGGGCAGGGGCCACCGTAACCGGTACGTTTCCAGTCGTTTACACCTTGCAAGGTTCCTTCCGGTAACTCGCTCTCGTTGATCCTTTCTGCAAGCCCTGCTGCCGTTGCGGGGATGTTATATAGCACCCAATGTACCCAGGTCATTTTGGGCGCGGCGGGATCCGGTGCATCCGGATCATCAAGAATCAGGACAAGGCTTTTGGTATTGGCGGGAATGTCTGACCAGTTGAGTTCCGGTGAAATATCCTTGCCGTCACAGGTATAAACTGCAGGAATACTGCCATCATGACTAAACGCGGGTGAAGTAATCGTTAGGCTCATCATTGCTCTCCTTTCAGCCTGCACATCGTTAAATCCTCCGCAGGCAATCAATAGAAACAGTAATTTTAAGGTGAATCGATGCGCGACCATATTAAGTATAATAGGACAAAGTTGATTGATATTTAACTACTCAAATAACCCCTACCATTAAGTTTACCGCGTGTCCCCTTTGCTACTCTTTCTCACTACACCGTATCTATTCACATAATTCTACTTAAGCTGCTTGCTCACCTGTCTCCAGTCACTATCTTTGAACTGAATGATTTCTAGAAAGAAACAGCTTTGCAATCTGGACGTGAAACATGCTCATGAAAA
>CAYRXP010000085.1:0-7498 GCA_964428145.1 uncultured Enterobacteriaceae bacterium | reverse complement strand
GAAACGAAAGGCGGTGTGCATAAACAAGCCGGTGAAAAAACCAGTTGTTGCTAAAGGGCACCCTAACATTAGTTCCCTAAATTCGTGTTCTGAATTCATGTCTCACCCAAAGCATCGCTGTCAATAATACCAGTGCGCCCGCCTGGTGTGATGCTGCCAGAGGCACAGGGACAACAAGCAACAATGTTGAGATACCGAGTATCACTTGCAGTGTGACTGCCGCCAACAAGCAATGCAAAGCCATTCGGGTGCGTTGAGGGAATTCCTGATTCAGGGTCTTAAACCAGAAACCAACAATAGAAATAAAAATCAACATCGTTAATAAACGATGTGTGAATTGAATGGTCACAACATTTTCGAAGAAATTTTTGATCAAGGGATCAAAAGCGAATAAATCTTGTGGAAAAAATGTTTCTCCCATGAGGGGAAAGGTATTGTAAATAAAACCCGCATCAGTCCCGGCAACAAAACCACCTGACATAATGGCAATCACAAGCAGGACCGTTAATGCCGAAACAAAGTCTTTATAAGGATGGATTGAGTTTTGTTTGAATGTGTGAGGCTTTGGAAATAATAAACCCAGCGCTGTCCAGAGTATCCAGCCATAAAGGATAAAAGCAAAAATTAAATGCGCAGTTAAACGATATTGGCTGACATCCGGTCGATCGGACAAGCCACTCTTTACCATGAACCAACCGAGAACACCTTGTAAGCCGCCGAGGATAAACATGGCGATCAATTTAGGCATCAATTTTCGGTCTAGTTTTTTCTTAAGCAAAAAAAACATGAACGGAACAAAGAAGACAATGCCGATAATCCGACCCCAGACACGATGAATGAATTCCAGCCAGAAGATAGATTTAAATTCTGCCAGATCCATATCCGGGTTTTTAATCTTGAATTCTGGGTATTGCTGATACTTTTCAAATGTTTCTTGCCAGACTAACTCGGACATTGGCGGTAGGAAACCGGCGGCGGGCTTCCATTCAACCATGGATAAACCGGAATGTGTGAGCCGTGTAACGCCACCCAACACCACCATCACAAAAATCATGATTGCACAGATAAACAACCAGAAAGCGATAGCACGCGAGTTGGTGTTGGCATTTAAAATAATGGTGTTATTTGAGGGCATAATCCAGGCTAATTAGGATGAAATGAATATTGTAAAAATCTTTTAATTGTTCTATTTTCGAGGGCAGGATTATACCGGGAATTATACTGAGGGATAACCCTGGAAACAGGCAAATTCTGTGCCCACATTCATGACATCCAGTGCTGCTCAGCTTATGCAAATTTTGTCTAATAATAGCTGTCAAAATCAGTGTCATTTAGATTTTGAAAATGCTATAAATTCAACTTGGCGTTGTGGTCACAAATGGTAAGGGAAAAGCCAGTCACCAGTTATTCTTAATGTAATTTCTCTTTATTAAACAAGCACTTCGAAACTAAGTTTAAGTAATTAAATTTAGTTATTGCATTGTTGCCAAAACCACTATATATTGTGTTTAAGTCGTGTTTTAAACCACTAGATGTTGTGTTTTTTGCTGCGATGCAAGATATAAAAATCAGAAAAATATAGTTTACCATAATGGGTAATTTAGGGATTCTAGGGGGAAGAATTTTTGATGAATACAGTACCAGCTGAAATCGTCCGAACTACTGCTGTTGAGATACCTTTTCAACCTGCTTCCAAGGATATTTGGGAGAAGAAATATCGCCTCGTAAAAAAGGATGGCACACCCGTTGATCAAGCCATGGATGATACCTATACGCGTGTCGCAAGAGCCATCGCAGATGTCGAGGAAACAGAAGAAAAACGTGAAGCCTGGTATCAAGAATTTGTCTGGGCATTACGCCGTGGTGTGATCCCTGCTGGCCGCATTATTTCCAATGCTGGTGCCACCAAATACAAGCCTGCAACATCGACAATAAATTGTACCGTCTCAGGCCTGGTCGAAGACTCTATGGATGACATTTTGGGCAAAACTCATGAAGCAGGTCTTACATTGAAGGCTGGTTGCGGTATTGGTTATGAGTTTTCAACCTTGCGTCCTAAAGGTGGCTATGTTTCCGGCGCAGGTGCGTACACCTCAGGCCCGCTTTCTTTCATGGATATCTTTGACAAGATGTGCTTCACCGTCTCATCTGCGGGGGGGCGTCGTGGTGCACAGATGGCCACATTCGATATCGGTCATCCTGATGTGGTGGAATTCATTCGTGCCAAACGTGAAGATGGTCGTCTGCGCCAATTTAATCTTTCCTTGTTGATTACAGATGAATTTATGGCCGCCGTCAAAAATGATGGTGACTGGATACTGGCTTTCCCTGTGAACGAAAGGGAAAGTAAAGCATTGGATCTGAATGATCCTGAGCAGACTATCTGGCGCGAATGGCCAAGTCACAAAGATTATATCGTCAACGACGAAGGTTTGGTGGCCTGTAAGATTTACAAGACCATTCGTGCACAGCGTTTATGGGACGTCATTATGGCTTCTACGTATGACTATGCTGAACCAGGTTTTATTCTTATTGATAAAGTGAACGAAATGAATAACAACTGGTTCTGCGAGGATATTCGCGCAACCAATCCTTGTGGTGAACAACCTCTACCTCCCTATGGTTCCTGTTTGCTCGGTTCAGTCAATCTCACGCGTTTTGTAATAGAACCCTTTACTGAACGCGCCCGTTTCGATTGGGATGATTTCCGTAAGGCGGTCAAGATCTTTGCCCGTATGCTGGATAATGTGGTCGAAATTAATGGTCTGCCTCTGGCTGGCCAGCGCGATGAGATCCTGCGTAAGCGTCGTCATGGCATGGGCTTCCTCGGATTAGGTTCAACAATGACTATGTTGAAGATGAAATACGGCAGTGAAAAATCAGTTAGTTTCGCTGAAAAGGTCAGTCGTGAACTAGCCATTGCCGGTTGGGAAGAAGCGCTTGAGCTGGCAAAAGAAAAGGGTGCCGCACCCATTATGGATGAAGAATTTACTATCACCGGTGAAATGTTACGCCTTCGCCCGGAAATGATAGTTGATGGATTCAACATCGGTGACAAGGTGAAAGGTAAAATCCTGCATGCAAAATACAGTCGTTACATGCAGCGTATCGCCGAAGTATCACCAGATCTAGTCAATGAATTAGCAGAAGTAGGTGCTCGCTATACACATCATAATTCCATCGCTCCCACAGGAACAATTTCCCTGTCATTGGCGAACAATGCCAGTAATGGAATTGAGCCCAGCTTCGCGCATCATTACTCACGTAATGTGATCCGAGAAGGCAGAAAGACCAAGGAAAAGGTTGATGTATTCTCTTTTGAACTGCTGGCCTATCGCGAATTGGTGAACCCGGATGCCATGCCGTTTTCTGAAGATGAGGACAATGCGTTGCCAGATTATTTTATCTCGGCAGATCATGTGACACCGACTCAACATGTGGACATTCAGGCAGCGGCACAGAAATGGATCGATTCATCCATTTCAAAAACAGCGAATGTACCCACTGATTTTGCCTTCGATGATTTCAAGGATATTTACGAGTATGCCTACGATGAAGGTTTAAAAGGGTGTACCACCTTCCGGTTTAATCCGGAAGTCTTCCAGGGGGTGCTGGTCAAGGAGGCCGATCTGGAAAATACGGTTTACCGTTTTGAACTTGAGAATGGTGAAACCATAGAATTAAAAGGTAATGAAGAAGTAGATTACGATGGCGAAATACATACCGCTGCGAATCTCTTCGATGCACTCAAGGAGGGTTATTACGGCAAGTTCTAAGCGGGATTGCCAGCGGAGAAAATAGTATGGCTACAAAAATTAAAGATAAGATCGTCGGCTTTGAAGTTGTTCAGGACAAAGCAGACGCCGATACCGCACAAGCACATGAAACCCAGGCACATGATGCCCAGGCATCTGAAATCCAGGCAACTGGAACAGGGGGCGAAACCAATGTTGTGCAAATGCATGAACGGGTCGAGCGCCCGGAAATGTTGTTGGGTACGACCTATAAGATAAGTACGCCCCTGTCTGAGCATGCGCTCTATGTGACAGTCAATGATATCGTTTTGAATCCAGGGACAAAACATGAATTACGTCGTCCCTTTGAAATGTTTATTAACTCAAAGAACATGGATCACTTTCAATGGATAGTTGCACTGACAAGAATTATTTCTGCAGTGTTCAGAAAAGGTGGTGATATAAACTTTCTCGTCGAAGAACTGCGTTCCGTTTTTGACCCCAGCGGGGGGTATTTCAAAAAAGGCGGCAAGTATATGCCGTCATTGGTCGCAGAGATTGGTGATGTGTTGGAAAGTCATTTAAGATTGATTGGTTTGTTGAAAGACGAGGGTCTCGACGAACACCAAAAGGAACTGATCAAAGAAAAACGTGCAGAATATGAAAGCATGTTAAAAGGTGCAGAAGAAAAATCCCCGGATGATTTCCCAGGCGGCGCAAAATTGTGTCATAAGTGTAGCACCAAGGCGGTGATTAAGATGGATGGGTGTCTAACCTGCCTTAACTGTGGTGAATCCAAGTGCAGCTAAGTAATTTGCCTATTTTCACGGAGACGTCATTATGGCGCCTCTTCCGCTCCTCATTAACTTAATGTTAACTCCGATTCTCGAAAGCACGACGCCTTGTCTTCGTAAAAATCTGAGAAATTCTAGAAGAAGTAAATCAAATATTTTAACCCTCTGATTTTTTCCGTGAACGTCTGCTTTCCAGCGTAAGCGGACATACAGATAAATATTATTCATACCCCATATGGAGGATTATTGAGCGTCCGCATTCCTTTTTACCAGTATCAAGGTAATATAAACTTAATGTTACATCTTTTAAAAAGATAGCAATCTGTAATTACTACTGTAGATATGTCATTACCTACGACACAGTCTATCGTCCTTGTACTTCATTTTTCTTTTGTTTAACAAAAATAAACAAGCCCGTTTTTTTGTACGTTAATTGCTTTTGCTTTCGCCTTTTAAGCGGTCCGCATCTTCTTCCAGTGCTTTGACCAGAAAATCAAATACCGTTCGAATCCGTGCACTGCTGTTGATTTCCGCATGGGTGACTAGCCAAATCTCTCGTCCATAATTAATTTCCTTAATTAAAACACGATGTAAATCTGAATGCGGATCACCGGTTAAACAGCAAAGTACGCCACATCCTAAACCTGCACGAGTCGCCTCGACGATTTCCAAGTGGCTATTCGAGCGATGCCGGATGTTATCCTGATTAAATAATGCTTCTAATTTTTTAATCAGGGATGACCGCCCCATTTCCTGGTCAAATCCTACATGATAATGGTCTTTTAATTCTGTTCTTCGATCGGGGATACCATGTTCTTCCAGATAGGATTGGCTAGCATAGAGACCAAAGAACAACATACCTACTTTGCGACAAATTAAATCTGGCTGCTCTGGTCTGGCGAGTCTGACGGCAATATCTGCCTCTCGACGGAGCAGGTCAACGTTTCTGTTATCGATATTAACTTCAATTGAAAGATGTGGAAATTGCACATGGAATTTACTCAGTTTTTGTGGCAGCCACTGAACACCAAGATCTTCAATCAAGGAGACGCGCACATTACCCTGGAGTTGCTGATTAGCGCCAGTGGCGGCCCGTTCTATTGCCAGGGCTTCTTCTTCCATCTGCTTTGCATGATTTAAAATGCTTTCACCCACCTTTGTCAATGAAAGGCCCTGGGCCGTTCGATTAAACAACACGGCACCCAGTTGCTGTTCCAATTGCTCTATCCTGCGCCCCACTGTGGGTTGACTTATGTTCAGGCGACGCGCTGCCGCAGATAGACTCCCCGTCTCCGCGACCGTGACAACATCTTGTAATGCCCGCCAATCCATATCTATTCTCGTCTAGTTAATGCCTATTCATATATGTATATCTGTTAAACGATTATAGGTGAAGACTATTCATAAATATATATCATAATGTAACTATCTTTTAATTCATTTACGAAAGAGGTCAAGCATGAAGCAGATATTGAATAGAATTAGTTTAGTACTCATCCTTACGCTAGCGAATACCAGTATAGCTCAGGCGGATTATAGAAGTGATCAGCGAGATGTCTTTTGGTTTTCATCCAGTACATCCAGTTTACTCAACCGCAGCAGTGTAGAACTGGCGACGAAACACCTTAGCCGTGGTATTCAGTTTGCACATCAAGCACTGGCCAAAGAATTAAATCCGATGGATGAACTCATCGCCTATCATAATCTGTGTATCGGTTACTTGGCATCTGATAGACCAGAATATGCAAGCCAATTCTGTGCCCGTGCTTTTGAGCTTGCGCAAGGCCCATACAGTGTCATAAAGATTCGTGGTGCCTGGCGATTACAAGGGTTGGATAAGAATGATATTTCGCAAACAACATTATCCCCTCTGGAAGTGATAATCAGTAATATTCAGCAACAAAAATTGGAAACACGTATTACATTGTTGACAAAATAGTTAAAATCAAATGTGTAGTGCGGATAAAATGGATCGCTAGCGATTGATTATTGAAAATCAATTTTATAAGTATCGGGGGCTGTTCTTTTGTATTCTGCCGGTAGAAACATGAATGGATCTACGAGGAATATAGCTTCCGTACATTGTAACTGATTTGTTTCTGTCAAATTTTCAGCAAGCCAGTCTTGCTGAAATTTTTCAGCCTCCCCTTCATAAAAACCATCCAGGTATTCTGATCTTCCGAAAACAATCCATTGTTTCTTTTCAGTTCCTTCATAGCCATCATTATGGCCTGATGGGTAATCACTACAGCCATAAATGAAATAGCAGACGATTAAAATGAGTACTTTTCTAAAATACATAGTGAGTGAAAGTATAGACTATGCATTATCAAGGCGTCACAGTAATTAATTGTCTTTTCATGATGATGATAAATAGAATCATCCGTAGTACATCCATTTAGGCGTCTTGCGCTCCCTGCGTTTGCGACATTAGTGCATCCCTGCACGTCACACTGATACCCCCCTATGGCAAATTGCTAATGATGTTCTTAAACTCATCTGCAGAATAACCACGCAACGTTTGTGATCGTACATTCCCAAGTGAGCCCAACTTCAATAATCCGGTAGTAACAGCTTCATCGGTTCCCTCAAGAACCATTACCATGTCGTATTGTCCCACGGTCCAATAGACATCCTTAATTGTCACTCCTCGCTCTTCAGCTATATTCCTGAATTTCATATAACGGTCTGGTGACTCTTTGATATTCCTAATACCTTGATCAGTGAAGTTCATTAAAGCGATAAATGTTGCCATAATTATTTCCCTCAGTTAGATGGTTTTATTATAGCGTTGAAAACAGCATCAGTATTTCTATATTTTTAATTATAGGAAATTAACGCCAGATTATAGCTACATGTATCTCTCTTCGGAGGGGTTTTTATTTGGCACTAAATGCCTGCTTCTTGCTGATAGCTGACTGTTATTACTTTCACCTGAATGTCCGTATATGGACTCCTCCTCAGATGCAA
>CAYRXP010000084.1:0-7502 GCA_964428145.1 uncultured Enterobacteriaceae bacterium | reverse complement strand
TATGAAAGTCATAAAGGGCTGGGCATACAGGCCCGTTGGCCCATGCTTCAATACGTTCATCAAACAAAACGTCATCATCCCAGACTGTAGACCATGCCTGTGAGTAATAAACAAGCTTTTGAAGCTTCCAGGTTGTCATGCTGCCTTTAGCGTCAGGTGTGCGTTTGTGGAGAATATAAGCGGCTACATCAAATACGTTTACCATAGTTACTACCGAGAAGTATGTGTTACAGATAATATATACCATATGTCAGGGCTATGCTGACAAATATCAAGATATTTGATGCAGTGCAGCAATAATAGTTCCCTTTAAACCGCCTAAGTATTATATAAAAACCCGGTCGGCTATTTGTTATCCACAGGTCAAATTAGGACAGCACCTTATTTTAAGACGAATTGACACAGAAGGCTCGATAAACGTACTATATCGCGCTTTTTTATTGTTACGGAAACAAACCCATGAAGAGAACATTTCAACCTAGTAAATTAAAGAGAAAACGGCAACATGGTTTCCGTGTAAGAATGCGTACCAAGGCGGGTCGTAGCGTCATAAAGTCGCGTCGAGCAAAAGGCCGCAAGAAGCTTTCAGCTTAAGTTAAGATCTGAGTAAGCGCAAGCGAGTGCTGTGTCCACAAAAACGGGCAAGTTTGTAAAGTTAAACAGGATCGTCAAGCCAGAGGATTATCGACAGGTCTTTAAATCTTCCTGCCGTTCAGTAGATGATACGTTTCTTGTAATAGCAAAAAAGAATGACCTAAAATGTGCCAGGCTGGGTCTTGCCATATCAAAGAAGAATGTTAGTAAGGCCGTTAGTAGGAATAATATAAAAAGAGCAATAAGAGAGAGTTTCCGTCATCACAAAAATATCTTAAAAGGTATTGATGTTGTTGTTGTTGTCCATAGAAAGCAAACCACAATTAACAATAAAACAGTTAATGAATCGCTAGGTGCGCACTGGAAAAATATTTCGCAATGCAAAAATTTTTAATTTCTAGTATAAAAGCTTACCAATTTCTGTTGAGTCCATATTTGGCGCCCCACTGTCGCTACATGCCGACCTGTTCGCAATACACAAAAGAAGCGATTACGAAACACGGCGCAGTAAAAGGCGCAGCCATGGGTGTGGCGCGCATATGTCGATGTCACCCTCTTCATAAGGGAGGGTATGATCCGGTTCCGGATCGATGATGGATAACTTACGTTTCATACTGGTCGTTGCCCTGAGTCTTGTGCTGTTAATGCTTTGGCAAGAATGGGAAAAGGATTACGGCATATCTAGAGAGGAATTAGCAGAACTAAAAAGGGTTCAGGAGGGAGAAACAGAAAGGCGAGACACCGCAGTACCAGTTGTGCCAGCAACACCAGAAATTCAGCAACAATCACGCCCTAGTAGTGACAATAATGTTCCTGCTGTATCGGAAGGCGAAGAATCAATCAAGGTAAAAACAGATTTATATCAGATTAGTATTGGTAAAACGGGTGGCGGTATTGATAAAGTCGAACTGCTTGATTATCCAGTTGCGCTTGAGACACCAAACCAACCAACCCTTCTGCTTAATAACACATTACCCTTATTTTATGTTGCACAGGGCGGCCTGTTAAGTGGAAAAGGCGGACCAACCCATGAAGCAATATTTTCTTCTTTGAGCAGTAGTTATGTTCTGGAAGAAGGGGAGAGTTCACTTATTGTGCCGCTTATCTGGGAATCTGAAAACGGTATCAAGGTTAAAAAGATCTACGAATTCACAAGAAACAGTTATTTGGTAAACATCAGATATGAAGTAGAAAATAAAAGCGGAGAGCCTTGGACTGGGCATGCTTATAGCCAGCTGCAAAGGAGTGATCCAGGAAGAGAGTCCCGCATTCTATACACATACACGGGAGCGGTTATTTCAAGCCCGGAAAAGCGCTATGAAAAACTCGACTTTGATGATATGGAGGAGGAAAACCTTGATATAGATATTGTCAATGGCTGGGCTGCGATGTTGCAACACTACTTTGTGAGCGCACTCATTCCAGCAAGCCGCGAAGAAAAGAACCATTACTATACGCTCGCACGTGAAGACAATCGTTATATCATTGGCGTAATTACACCCGCAATCTCAATAGCAATAAACGAAACGGGCGTGATCGAACAAAAGATCTACATGGGACCTAAAATCCAGAGCAAGCTTGAGGAAATTGCGCCGGGTTTGGAGTTAACTGTTGATTATGGGGTTCTGTGGTTTTTGGCAAAACCGTTGTTTTGGTGCCTGGAAAAATTTCATGGGATTACCGGAAACTGGGGTTGGGCAATTGTGCTGATAACTTTAATGTTGAAATTGATATTTTTTAAGTTATCTGCAGCAGGTTATAAATCAATGGCCAACATGCGTCGGGTACAGCCCAGATTAATGGCTCTTAAAGATAGGTATAAAGATGATCGTGCCCGGTTAAATCAGGCAATGATGGATATCTATAAAAAAGAAAAAATTAATCCATTAGGCGGTTGTTTTCCAATACTCATTCAGATACCCGTTTTTATTGCGTTATACTGGACATTGCTAGAAAGTGTCGAGCTAAGACAAACCGGATTTATCTTCTGGTTGTCAGATCTGTCTGCGCCGGATCAGTATTTTGTGTTGCCATTACTGATGGGCGCAACAATGTTGATACAGCAAAAATTAAATCCAGCACCTATGGATCCTGTTCAACAAAAGGTGATGTCAATATTGCCAATTGTTTTTACCGTATTCTTTGCATTTTTCCCATCAGGCCTAGTGTTATATTGGGTAGTGAACAATGTGCTGTCCATTGCACAACAGTGGGTCATCACCAGAAACATCGAGCGTGCAGAGTTGTCACGGAACTAAACCCCCGTAGGTAGATTCTTGAGATAAAAGATGGTTGAAACTAACGACACCATCGCCGCAATTGCGACTCCGCCCGGGCGCGGAGGCATTGGCATCATTCGTATCTCCGGAGCCAAGGCTGCCGTTATCGCAAAACAACTTGTCGACAAATCGCCGGGAGGGCAAGACCTAAAGGCAAGGGAAGCAACGTTTCGTGCTTTCCTTGGGGAAGATGGTTCGCCCATAGATACGGGTATCCTCATTTACTATCCACAACCCGCATCATACACGGGAGAGCATGTTGTAGAACTTCAAGGGCACGGCGGTCGTGTTGTAATGTCCATGTTGCTTGATCGTGTTTTATCACTAGGCGCTAGGCAGGCACGACCGGGTGAATTTACAGAGCGCGCATTTGTTAACGACAAGATTGATCTGGTGCAGGCTGAGGCAGTGGCCGCATTAATTGACAGCGCTTCATCTCAGGCAGCCAGAAGTGCAATCCGTTCTCTGGAGGGCGAATTCTCAAAGAATATCAACAGCTTATTACAAAGGCTGATTAACCTGCGGACATTCATTGAGAGTGCATTGGACTTCCCCGAAGAAGAAATCGATTTTATTCAGGAGACTGATATCAAGGAAAAATTATCTGCTTGTGTCAAAGAAATCGATAAGATGCTTGTTCAGGCGCGGCAAGGTGCAATGTTGGGTGAAGGGTTGAAGTTGGCAATTATCGGAAGTCCAAATGTTGGTAAATCAAGTTTGTTAAACAGGCTCGCAGGGAGAGAGGCAGCAATTGTTAGTACAACACCGGGAACAACGAGAGATATTGTTGAAGAAAATATTCTCATTGAGGGCGCGCCGCTTAATCTATTAGACACGGCAGGCCTCAGAGATACCAAAGACGATGTTGAAGAAGAAGGAATTAAACGCGCGTTAGATGCAGCAGACCAGGCTGATATTATATTGTTGTTAACAGAGCATGGGCAAAAAATAGGAAGAGAAGAACAACGAATATTGGAAACAATCTCTGAAAATGTGAAAACGATCGTGGTGAGAAATAAAGTTGACTTGGCCGAAAACAAAAACGAACTGCTTGATAAAAACAAACATTCTGCAGAAGTGTTCCTTTCAGCAAAGACGGGCGAAGGCGTTGATGCCTTGGTTCAGCAATTGAAAACAATCATGGGATTAAGCGAAACAAGCGAGGATAGTTATATGGCCAGGACCCGCCACCTAAATGCGCTATTGAGAACGCAGGAATTTTTGATGAAGGGAACAAAAAGCACAGAAGATAAAATCTCTTTGGAGCTGTTAGCAGAAGATCTTCGCATGGCACAGGAGTCGTTGGGGACAATAACGGGCAGTTTTGTTGCCGATGATCTTCTCGGTGAAATTTTCTCAAGCTTTTGTATAGGCAAATAAATACAGTCACAGGAATATACAACAAAAGATGCGTGATCAAGTCAACAAAATATTGTTTATTTCGTTAAGCAATATTGGTGACGCAATAATGACAACGCCGGTTCTCCGGGCACTGCACGAATGTTATCCAGAGGCTGTTATTGATATAGTCGGAGACCAGCGTTCTAGTGAAGTGTTCAAATATTGTCCTTTTCGAGGGGAGATTTTTCATAAACAAAAACAAAGATTTTTAAGGGGCACCCCCGCCCTGTTAAAGGCCTTGTGGTTTCAATCTTATGATCTGATTGTAGATATTCGTACCGATGGCCTGGCCTACCTGATCCCAGCGGGGAAACGATACACAAAATTTAACAAGAAATTAAACAGAAAAACGACGGGCCCCCATGCAGTACAGCAGCACATGGGCATTATCTCTGAACTTTTTCAAGGGGATCCGCCGCAATGCCAGGTCTGGCTTGGCGATGCGGAAAATAAATTTGCCGAAGAGACCCTTGGTAAATATTACGGCAAGAGACTGTTGGGGCTGGGCATAGGCGCCAACGCAGAGATAAAAATATGGCCAGCAAAAAATTACATATCCCTGTTGGAAAAAGCGGGGGAGTTTTTCGACGCGGCTATTTTTCTGGGTGATGATAGGGACAAAGAATGTTCAGATTTTATTTCTTCGCGAGTTGGTATGTCCTGTATTAATTTGTGTGGTGTGACGGATATTCTTCAGGCTGTCGCTGTTCAGCAATGCTTGGCGGGATTTATAGGAAATGATTCTGGCCTGGGGCATATGGCAAGTGCTGCCGGCATTCCGACGATAACAATTTTCGGAATAGGCGATCCTGATCGGTATCGCCCCTGGGGAAGCAAATCTATATGGTTACAGGGGAAGAATAATGAACTTGAAAATATCAAAGTTGATAACGTTTTGTATAGTCTTAAAAAGCTAATGAGAAAATTGTAAATTAATGAATATTATGCAGCTCATTGCTGGGGCGAGTAATGGGGGGGCCGAAGCTTTTTTTACAAGGCTGGTTCCTGCGCTGCACGCTGATGGGATGACGCAAACAGCGGTTATCAGGAAAAACAGCAAAAGGGCGAAAACACTTCAACAGGTCGGGATAGATACATACCAATTGCCTTATGGAGGCATGCTAGATTTTTACACTACATGGCGAGTAAAACAACTGGCTGTGTTAAAACGGCCAGATATTGTTATGTCATGGATGAACCGGGCATCAAACACGACACCTGCAGGCAAGTGGATAAGTGTCGGAAGATTAGGCGGTTATTATAATCTGAAATATTATAGAAAATGTAATTACCTGATATGTAATACACGGGATATTCGCGATTATGTGATCAAGCAAGGATGGCCTGAAAAAAACGCGCATTACATATCAAATTTTGTAGATGAAGAAAATGCTGGCCCTGTAAAAAGGAATAATTTTAATACACCAACTAATACCCCCCTGGTTCTTGCCGCCGGAAGGCTACACGAAAACAAAGGGTTTGATGTGCTAATCCGGGCAATAGCCACGCTCGATAATGTCTATTTATGGGTGGCAGGGGAAGGACCATTGAAAAATGATTTGAAAAAACTTGTTTCAGATCTCAAGCTGGATGACCGTGTACAGCTTCTTGGGTGGAGAGAAGATATTAATGCTTTACTGGCGAGTGCGGATATATTCGTATGCCCATCAAGGCATGAACCGCTCGGAAATGTTGTCCTTGAGGCCTGGGCACAAAAAACCCCGATAATAGCAACGGCTGCACAGGGACCAAAACAACTCATCGATGACGGGGAAAATGGTTTACTGGTGGCAATAGATGATTATTCTACTCTGGCAGAAAAAATATCGTGTTTAATCCGGGAAAACAGTTTGAGGAAAATGATTATAGATAATGGGTATCAAAAATATTTGGGAAACTTTTCGCAAAACAAGATCGTTGAAGAATATAAAATATATTTTAGTTCTATTCTAAATTAAAAATATGTAATAAAGTTTTATATTAGACTGGCATTTTTTAAAATTGACACTACATCCTCAACTTTGATCTGGCTAAGATCCTGGCAGCTTTTATTTTCTCCTACAACTGACAGATCTCTTGTAATCACAAATTCTTTCTGGCCAATAGCATGATTTCTTCTCCAGTTGCTTGGCCCAAAAAAAGAATAAACTGGAATATCGGAACAGGAAAGAATATGCATGGGGCCAGAATCATTTGTCAGAGCAAATGAAGCATGCCTTCCTAGTTCCGCCAATTCGGAGTAGGTAAATTGATTGCTAGCGTTGATGCCGGTGATGGAGGATAGGGTTCGGTTTATCTCCAGATCGTCATTGCCACCAACCCAGACAATAGATTTGTTTTCGACTGAAAATAATTTCGTGAGCTGCTCGTAATAGGGCCAGCGTTTTTCAGGGTGTTGCCGACTCCCCCCGGCGTGAATGATAATAAAATCATTTTCAATCAGCTCGTTTTCTCTTATCCATGAACTGATTTTTTGCTTTTCTTTGTTGGATGCAGGTAAAGACGGGGGTACGGGCTTAGCCGGGATTCCTGCCGACTTAAGTAAGGTGAGCATGCGATCATAGATATGACACTGCCCACGGTAAGTATCTTCAGGGTGAACGTTATACGGATACCGGGGGTGATTGCCGATCCTTCTGGAAATTCCTGAAACAGCACAATACATACCTGTCCGATCATTTGACTGCAAATCATAGACGGCCGCAAATTGATTTTTTCTGATCCACATTATTGTGCGTAAGGTATTCAGGAAGCCTTTCCCTTCTATAGTCTGAACATTCAAATCTTCCCAGGCATGAAAAACCGTATGAAAAGGTTTTGACGTCAACAGGAAGAGCCTGTCTGTGGAATGAAAGGACTGAATTTGTTTAATTAAGGATGTTGACATGACAACATCACCAAGCGCACCTAGTTTAATGATGAGAATATTCGTCATTAAATACCCTTGCTTTGGCTTGAGAATACGAAGCATGCAGAAATGAGTATCATCCACCAGGTAAGGGACGACCAATATGATCCATAAAAGGCAGAGCCTGCGTTATAGGGTAAAACAGCTATCATGATGCACATTAACCAGGGTAGGTGGCAGGCTTTATTTTCCTTGATTAATTGAGAGGCAAATCGCATCAAATACAGCCAGAAGATTAAATACCCGAAAAGGCCAAGCGAACCAGTCTCTACCCCTATTTCTAAAAGTGTAAGGTGAGGATGGGTTTGACCAGTATATCC
>CAYRXP010000083.1:1522-7638 GCA_964428145.1 uncultured Enterobacteriaceae bacterium | reverse complement strand
CCTTCTGCATGTTCGTTCATATCCTTTATCAAGCGGGATAAATCCCCTTCATGCAACATACTTATATTCAGTTTCATGGTACTGCTATAAAGCAAAAACTTACCCAGATTTACATTGAATCCCGGAGAATATTTCTCTTGCGGGGATATTGCATATCTCAGACCAGGCAATTTGATCCGTTCACTGGACTCACGCAATGTTTCAATCCAGTTGAGCCTGTGTTCCCGTCCAACGACTCCCTTTTTATACAAATCTATAAACTCAGGGTAATACTTTCTAATGATTTGCTCATCTTCATCGACAGCAAGATATTTCTGGCTGACTGAGGTGAATCTTAATTTATTCCTTTTGTATTTACTCAACATATCTTCCTTAAAAGACCAGCTTCCAATGATTATGCCCAGGCTTACCAGCAAAATTATTATAAAAGTAAAAGTATGAACTTTAATTACTGACCAATCTAGATCATTACGCTTCATCTTTTATCCCCAAAACAATTCGTACCGAGAAATTTGCTTTACTTGAACCTTCTTTTGTAGATCCCTGTAAGGTCGCTTCAGAACTTATATCTAGCGGCAAAGAAACAACACTCACATCATGCACAGAATCCTGCCGCCTCAGAGATTCGGCAAATTGATCAATTGTGTTAAGTGCTTTTCTATAGTCGCCATCAAATTTATCCAAATCACAACTAATCAGTGCTATCTGGTAATAGAGATAACCCGTCTCTCCATCACTAATATTGCTAAAGCCAAGAACGCCTTGAATCCCTTCATTAATAATACTATCGAGTTTGCCTGCCCCAAGTTTATGATTCGGATTTATATTCGCTACCCAGTGTATCTTGCTGATTTGTATCTCAGGAAAAATATCCATACTTTTACTGATCAACCTAAACATATCATCAGGTTCAGATTTATATGTTTTTAATGTCAATGTTGTATCAACAACGATTTTAAGATCGGCTGGATCAACGGGTAATGCTGATATTCTTTCTTGCGCAACTTCATACCTCACGTTATAAAAATCTGCCTTTTTTGCATCGGTAATATGTTGCTGCCTGTAGGTATAACCCTCGAGGAGATTCAGACCGCCCCAAACAAACCCTGTCAACATAAATAACAGACTTGCGATCTTCAGTGCTTTGTTAATCTGTCGCATCTGAAAATATCGCGTATCTTTATTCAGCGCGTAATAGTTTTTACTCTTGTTTTTTAGCAACCGGTAAATAAGGTATTTATCACTGAAAGGAGTTCGGATCTGATCGGCAAAACCATGTGATCTTCCCATGGCATCAACATCCAGCATGTGATAGCGAACCATCGCTGAGTTGACGTGTGTCTTACCAAGCTCGTCCAGTAGCTCTTTATTGCCAAGAAAATGAATATCCAGTGGCCTATCTTGGTCCAACAAATGTGTACTCTGGAGATAACGCCTGACCTTGACCAGTTCCTCCGTAATGATGGGCGCATACGGCTCTGTACCATAACGCGGCACTTTTACAAGACGACTAAACTTGAGTAATTTATCCTTAAAGAAAGATTGACGTAGACCGCTCATGCTTTGCAGACTAAAAACAAGTGCGTTACCTGACATGTCTGGTATAACGTCCGCGTTATTTTGCAAAAGCAGCGGAACTGATAGCACACTTGCAACCGGAACTTTATGCTCTTCCAGTATCTTTAACCAGGGTTGAATAGTATCCGGGTTTGTTACTGCCGAAAACATGATGTTGTCATCACGCCGGCCGGCCTTTTCTCTACTGTGTACTTCTGCATAAAGGTATGGTGTCCCTCTAAACATGCGACCCTGCTTTCTTTCAATAATTGCCCTTCGATCTGCTCCGAAAACGTGAGGAATTGTGTCAAGACGATATTCTTCGCCAGCCATATCCAGCAAAACATAGACAGGATCGATAGGAACCTCGTCCAGGTAACGTCCGAAATATTCAAAACCTTCTGGTGATGCATCAAACAGGTACGAACTACCGAGATTATTATTAGTCCAGTGGTAAACCGCCAGTTTATCTGAACTGACAAACAGTGCTCTTCTTGTAGAAGAGCTAAATTTTAATTTTAGTAATGAGATCATAAATTGGGCCTAGCACCGAAAACATCACCCAGGCAATAATACTCCCAAGGATTACGGTCATCCCTGGCTCGATCATCGTCTGTAAGCGCTCGATCGATTCTTTCACATCCCGGGTATAAAAATAGTTAATATTCTGCAGCGCAACCTCCAGTGCTCCAGTATTTTCACCAACACGTATCATTCTTAAAACCAAAGGTGGAAACAACTTGGCAGATTCAAAACTATTACTTAGCGTTACACCATCAGCAATCTGCACACCCACATGGTGTACTGCTGCTTCCATTGCCTTATTTCCAACAATCTTTTCACCCGTTTTTATACAATCAACGATAGTGATTCCTGATGCATACATTATGGCAAAAAAACCCGCGAGTCTCGCCAGCATTATTTTCCTGAGTATCGGTCCTACAAGCGGAATTTTAAGCTTGAATGCATCCACCTGGTAGTGAATTCTCGGACTGATTTTAATGCCGATAGACAGCGCTACTACAAATATTGTTGGAATTCCAATTATCAGGTACCAGTATTGAACAAATGCATTCGACACAAAAATGAGTGCCTTTGTATGGGCTGGGACCTCCTGCCCCATGTTCCGAATAAAGGCTAATAATTCGGGGACCAGATAAATCATCAGAAAAAATATTACACCTGTCACGACTGTTCCAACAAAGAGTGGATACATGAGCAATTTTTTTGTCATTGCTGCCTGCTCATCCTGCCATTTAAGGCTCTCACCTAACTCAAAAAATACAGCGCCAATTTCACCGGATTCCTCCCCCGCCGCTACCAGAGCCGTAAACACTTCAGAGAAAACCAATGGATAAGTACTCATAGCTTGTGAAAGTGTTTGGCCACCCTCAATCGCTTCATACATTGCTGCTATCACTTCACGGAGTCTTGGGTTATCGCTACTATCCCTGAGATCCGCAAGACTTTCTAAAACTGGCACACCTGCCTTTGCTGTTTGTTCCAGATGAAAACAAAGCGTAATCAGGTCTCTTCGCTTGACGCCACCGGCACTGGCTTTTAGTCCCGTCACCCCCAAATCCTTGAGGTTAACAAGATCAAGATCCATCTTCTGCAACCGCATTTCCAGATCAGCTACATTTACTGCGTCCATTCTGCCAGCATTTATTCTGCCTTTGCTATCAATCGCTTTGTACTGAAAAGTATTCATAATTATATCAAGACTGCTTTAACCTTACGGAGAGATCGACAATCCTTGTTATTTCTTCAAGACTGGAAGAGCCGTCGAGAACACGTTCCGTACCAACTTCCATTAATGTTTTAAAACCTTTGGATAAAGCTATGCGTAGTAATTCACTCTGGCTCCCTTTTCTGGCAAGTACTTCATCCATATCACTGTCAAATGTCAGGATCTCTACCAAGGCCATTCTACCTTTATAGCCCGCTCCATCACAGGCCTTACATCCTTTTGCTCGATAGATGGACTGCCGTCTATCCATTGCCTTTAAACCAAGCAAAGTTCTTTCTACGCCACCTATTGGGATTGAGTAGGATTCACGGCATTTCTCACACAGCTTTCTCGCCAAACGCTGAGCGATTACACCGATCAGGTTCCCTGCAAGAATTTCGGCTTTGACGCCAATATCTAGTAATCTTGGTATGACGCCAATTGCAGAATTTGTATGTAGTGTTGAAAAAACCTGGTGGCCAGTCATTGCTGCACGTAATGCCATACTTGCTGTATCTTCATCACGAATTTCTCCCACCAGAATAATATCCGGATCCTGGCGCATCAATGAACGGATACCACTGGCAAAATCCAGTCTTGCAGTCTCGCTGATTGACGTTTGCCGAATTAAATTTGTTGGATATTCCACCGGATCTTCGAGCGTCATGATGTTCACTGACTCGGTGTTCAGATAGTTTAATATTGAATAAAGCGTTGTTGTCTTACCACTGCCTGTGGGCCCGGTCACCAGGATGATCCCTTCCGGTCTTGCCACCATCAATCTTAGCGATTCCATTGCATCATCGCGTATTCCCAGTTGCTCCAGGCTGACAATCCCCTTCTGCCGGTCAAGTACACGCAATACAATATTCTCACCATGTATAGTAGGTAATGTCGACACACGAAAATCAACCTGCCTGCCTGAGAAGGTAAGAGAAATGCGGCCATCTTGTGGGGCACGTACTTCTGCGATGTCCATTCCAGACATGACCTTTACCCGGACAGCAATTGCCGACCAGTAGCTCTTATGTAGACTGCGTATTTGTTTCAATACACCATCTATTCGATAGCGAAACCTGAGGAATCCTTCTTCAGGTTCAAAATGTATATCGGAAGCCCCACGTTTTACTGCATCTGACAATAATGCATTCACAAGACGTACCACCGGCTGACTGTATTCATCGCTTGTTGTATCCAGGCTTTGGTAATCTATCTCGCCTGTTTCAATCTCATTTAAAATACCATCAACAGATAGTTCGAATCCGTAAAACAGATCAATCGCTTTTCCTATCTCTGCTTCACCAGCAAGTAACGGTTTGATTTCAATATCCTGACCAATCTGGGCAGCAATTTTATCAATCAGGACAACATTAAATGTGTCCGTCATGGCAACAGTGAGCTCATTCACACTGCGATCAAAGGTCAACGGCAAGACACGTAATTGACGTGCCATCTGTTTCGAAATCAGGGAAATCGCATCACTGTCTGGGATCGCCCGTTCAAGGTTGATACTTTCCTGACCAATTGCACCACCAATCACATCACGAATGATTGATTCTGTTGCGAATCCAAGGCTCACCAGAATTTTACCCAGCAACTCTTTACTCTTCTTTTGCTCGGTAAGTGCAATCTCTATCTGATCGGACGTCGTGACACCTTGCGTAACAAGTATCTCGCCTAATCGAAGCACTTTGTGCGGGCCTGTCACCATTTTTGCCTGTCTTTACTGTAAATCGGTCGGGCTAGACAACGCATTGATGCGGGAAATAATAACGGCCCTATCAAAACTGATGGAGGCAGCACCACTGCTAGATTGATTGGCCAGTTCCAGAGCTGCGTTGTAATAATCGATTGCTGATTGCTGTTGACCAATATGGTCAAGACTAACTGCCAGGTTAAAGGCGTAATCCGGGTTTGAAGTCTCTATGTTGTATGCATTAAAAAATGATTGCTGTGCCTCAGGCCATCGAATCTGTGCAGCATATAGACGTCCCAGTGAGTAATACAAAAAAGAATTATCTGGCTCTCTCTGGATGAATGTCTTGAGGATGCTTTCATTCCTTGCGTAATCCCCATCACGTTGATAATTAATCAATGCTGCTTCAGCAACACTATCGCCGGGGTATAATCTTAATACTTCCAGGTAATTGTCATAGGCTTGGCGAAGTTGACCTTTTCGACTCGATATTGCTGCAAGACCCAACAAGGCATCGCGATTCTCAGGCAGCTCTTTTAAAACGTTGCGATAACTTACCTCGGCTGAGTCATAGTCACCAACAAGATATTCCTGAAAGGCCTCGTTAATCTGTACACCATGTTTATCGATGGATTTGCTGCGACTGATTTTAATCAATCTTGGCTCAAGCATTATTTTTTCGGGTAATGTTGCAACGGTTACTTCGACGACCACTGCTGCTGCATCACCTGTTGAATCATCTTCTGGTGGAGTCCAGACTTTTTCCTGTTCTAATCCTTCCTGTCCCGGTCCTTCCTGGGCCAATGCCGAACGAGTATCTGCTGCTTTGGCAATCATTTCCTGACTACGCTCACTTTCAGGAACACCCTCTGCTTCAGATCCTGTCTGCCCTTCCTCGATAGTAGTGTCATTTTCTTTCTCGATGACATCTGTAATCTCACCAGTGAACATACTGCTATCGACATCTGCACTCGATATTAGTCCTTCTGGCATCTCGAATATTAGTGCAGGCTCGGATTGTATTTCAATATCCTTGGCAACTAATGGAGACTTTATTGAGCGGTCAACCGGAATCGTGTAGTTAAAGACAAACAATGATAACGAGACTGCAATGACAAGACATAGAACAAGAAA
>CAYRXP010000083.1:0-1422 GCA_964428145.1 uncultured Enterobacteriaceae bacterium | reverse complement strand
TTTGGTGGGTGTTCGGACTCAGTGCTTTCACTGGTTTCCAACTCGATTTCGTCGGTTGTTGACAGCTTATCTTTATCTTCAATCTCTTCACTAACCAACTGCTGATCTGTCACTGGAGACAATGACAAGCCCTCTATTTCGGCCGTAACATCTGGGGCTGAATCGCTTGCGGTCTGTGCTGAATCAACTGAATCGTCTTCCATGCTCAATTCTTGCGTCAGTGTTCTGTCATCATCCGAAGAATGATCCTGAGACTGTTCCTTAGATTGCTCCTGTGCCTCTCTCAAGCGCTTCGCTGCCGCCTTCTTTTCCTGTTCCGCCTTTTTCAAGGCATCCATCAACAGACTCACAAGGCATCTTCTCCTTGCTCTAAGGTACTACTCAATGGATGATAATCTCTGGATAGATATTTTTTGTAGTCTTGTAAATCACCATCGAGACTGGGATTTCGAATAATTATCGGTCGCAGGAAGATAACCAGTTCTGTTTTAGTGTATTGTGCAGAAGTTGATTTGAATAAATTACCGAAAAAACCCAGATCTTTAACACCAGGAAGTCCGGCATCGTTATCCTGTCTCGAATCTTGCATCAACCCACCTAATACCCCTATCTGCCCATCATTCAGCTTTAATACGGACTCCATTTCCCTGACAGCAATTTGTGGCACTTGGTTTGGGGTTGCTGGATCGAGCTCAGGATTCGGGTCATCTACAAACCTAATAACTCTTGAGATCGTTGGGCGGACATTTAGCGATATTTCCCCGCTCTCACTAATCTGAGGTGTCACCGCCATGACAATACCCACAGGTACAGTTACAGCTGTTGTATCTATAGCAGGATCGGTTACTCCAGCAAGAGACACTACTCCTGGCTCAACATCAACTTCAAAATAAACAATATTTTCTACCACCTTAAGCATGGCGGTCTGGTTATTCAAGACCATAATCTGCGGACTTGATAAAATTTTGGTATCTCCAAATTCGTCCAATAGGGTTATTGTTGACGTTAAACTTCTCTCACTTGTAGGACTATTATCAATATCTCCAGTTATCACAAATGAACTTAATACCGTGGCGGGAAGTGCAACACCCGCCAATGTCGTCGAAATTAAACTAATGCCGGAAAGATTTCGATCTATAAATGACCAATCAATTCCTGCCTGATAATCTTCGCTTAGTGTTACTTCGACAATGGTTGTCTGAATGAGTACCTGGCGTTTTGCACTGACAAGAACCTGGTCGATAAAAGATTGTATTTGTTCATGTTGTGAATCGGTGGCCCTGACTGTGAGAACGCCTGATTCAGGGTTAGGGATTACTGTTGTGGTTACAGGTACTTGTCCACCGGAGGCACCCGTTGTTTCTTCTCCTAATATTGCCGAAATATTAGACACCAGCCTGGCCCAGAAGTGATGAGTCGATT
>CAYRXP010000082.1:0-7749 GCA_964428145.1 uncultured Enterobacteriaceae bacterium | reverse complement strand
TTCTTTCGCAAGGTCGCGTAGATTTTTCATCATTTGTAGTGATAAATAGTAGCCCTATATTATCTGAGCTTCTTTTGTTTATCCTGCCTCTTCCAGAACCAAACGGAAGCCCGTTGTATCATCGGCCCCACCACCATGTTCCCTGGTGAATGAGATTTCGCATTTAGAGTGTGCATCCAGAAATGCACCTCCCCTGACAGTGACATTATCTCCATCTATGACCCATTCCTGTACGTTACCAATATAGTTTTTAAGCCCCCAACCGTTTGATTGCCCGGATTTGATACTGACAATGCCTGTTCCTTTAATAACCTTGTCTCCTAAAGCGACTCTGCAGTTGTAGTCCTTTTTCGGTTGTTTCCCACCCGCATTGGCAGCATATTCCCATTCGCTTGTCGTCGGTAAGCGATATGTTTTACCGGTACGCTCAGAGACCCAGGCAGCGTAGGCTTTTGCCTCAGCCAGCGAAATATCTCTCAGCGGGTCATTGAATTTTTCCTTATTTTTCTCTGGCGTACATGATTTTGAAATGGCGCAGTACTTACTGTAATCGCCTATGGAAATTTCATATTTGCTGATGGCAAAATTACTATTGAATTCATCTCCTGTAGGCATAACCACCATCAGCGGGCCACGCCAACCTGAGTTTACAAAATCGTAGCAAATAGCCTTGGCGCGTTTGCCATAACCCGCGAGCCTCTTTTCACAGCCCCTGCCACTGTCAGTTGGTTTCCATTCTTTAGGTGCAGCACCAGGCTCTGCTGTTGCAACAGATTCCAGGTCAACTACTTCTCTGGCGATTACTTTCTTTGCAGCTGGCCTATTAGCAGCGATCAGGTCATCTATTTCAGTTTCTGCTGCGTCGTAATCCGCGTTATCTGTCCATAAAGACTGAACACGGGAGAGCAATTTCCTGGCTGACCTCAATAGTTTGTAATCCGTTCCTGCTGCATCTTTTTCAGTTTGATAAGTGTTAAAGGCGTCATTCGCTTTTATAATGCTGGCTTCTAATGACTCTCTAAATGCATCTACCTCGGGATGATCCGGAAACTCATCCACCGCAGCCTGCAATATTGTATTGGCTTCTGTCAATTTGCCTGTATTCAGGGCAGTCGCTGCAACGGCAGCATTTGGCCACGGCTCAGCTTCCAAAGTTTTCGCGAGTTCTTCAAGGACCGTTCCTGGGAAAAAGATGGCCGCATTTTGTGCGAGAGTCGCAGCCGCATTTTCATTACTTGTTCTTAAACTGTTGATACGTTTTTCTAGCAAGTTAATTGAATCCTGTCTGAATGCACTGAACTTCAGTGAACTGGATATTTCACCAATTTTCCTTTGCACATTCGTCGTGTCGAAATTAACCGAGGTACTAAATTGCTTAGTTAAATCAACGATATTCGCCTCGACGACATACTCTGTTCTGGCATCTTTGAGCACACGGTTGGCCGGATTAAATTTCAGACCCTCGTCGGCAAATTTCAGCGCATTCACAAAATCTTTTGCTTCGAAGCGGCTTTCGGCAAGCCTCCCATAACTTGTTGAAAGCAGTGCCGGTGCCTCCTGGGTGACAAACACATCATCGGGTATTTCTGTTTTAAGCTGCTCATAATAGTCGAGTGCCTTGGCAACCTGGTTTGCCTCGGTCTGTGCCTTAAAGTCTTTTTTCAGACCGTCAACCAACAATTGCTTTTCATGTGCAGATTCGGCTTCGGCGATAGAATCTCTCATATTCAGAATGCCTGAATTATCAGGCGCAAAGAGTTCACCTCTATCGATGAAGTTTTTGGCAGCATCAAAGCGTTTCGCATCAAGTGTTTTTTGTGACTCCTCGATATAGAGATTGGCGATTGACTGCCGAATACTTTCAAGATCACCTGCGATCGAAGTGTCTTCTTCAGACAAGCTTCCAAGTTCCCGGACACTGGCCAACATCTTTGATTCCCACTTCGAATCATCCATTTTGGGTGATGCCAATGATTGTTCGATGATAGATTTATCAGCAGCGACGATTTCCTGAACTGCCCTGGATCGTTCTGCCCCCGCTAAATGCGCCAGTTTTATTTGTGATAGTTCCTTGCCGAGTTGTAAAGCACTTAACAGTTCACCATATTCATTTGCCAGTGCCTCGGCATCCGCTCGTGTTCCGCTGCTCAAAATACCTTCAAGTTCCTGATTCACGGTGTCTTGTAGTGATGAAGAAATTGGAGCAAGTGTACTATTTGATGGATCGAGTTCGGCCAGCTCGATTACGTTACTTTTGATTTGCTGATAATCCTCGAGCGACACTAGTTGGCCGCTTGTTACATCAAGTTTTTCTTCCAGCGTGACGACCTTCACAGCCCTTTCAATCTTGACTTTGGCATCAGTCAACTGCTCGTCTTTCGGTGCGAGCGCGAGTCCAGATGAAATCAATGTCATTGCCTGTTCATAATTACCTAAATCAAAAGCATTATTTGCAAGCACCCTGTATTGGTTACTTGCACGTGGGTCAGTCAGCAGGGAATCATTTGGATCAATACGGGTTTTGATTGTGTCGAGTATCCCCCTGGTATTGTCCAGCATGGAGGCATCGTCCTGTTCTTTTGCCAGGACCAACGCATCTGAAAATTCAGAGTAAAGTTTGCTCAGTTGTTGTTTTTTGTTGATAGAGATATGTTCAAACTGATCTTCATAAAAGTTCGAATCAGGATAGAGATTACCTACTTTTGCCAAAACTTTTTCTGCTTGCGGAAAGTTGTATTCATCTCCTGAAGTATCAGTGAGACCGGTTATTTCATTCCTGAAGTAGGTTTGGATGGCCGTTTTTGCATCATCCATAATGGCCCTCTGATCAGCTTTTTCGAGTTCACCGATTGCGGCTAAACGATCGATAATTATTTGTGGGTTGCCGGTATTGATGTCGGCAACAATTTGATCGATCTCTTTCTGATGATAGTAATTCATTACAGGCAGTGTTCCACCGAGACCGATGGCCACAAGAAGTATTGCAGCAACGGTGAGGGGGCTTTTGTACCAGATATATCTCGCTTCCAGTTCTTCCAGGAAATCATCGACCGTCGGGCTGCGATCCTTACGTTCGAATGCGATAGCTCTTTGCAAAGCACGGTTTTGTTTTTTCTTTAAGCCCTTAACGATGGGGGGCTTGAGACCATTTTCCCTGGCTTTGTTGGCGGGTAATTTATTATATGGATGTTTGCCCGTCAGTAGTTCATAGCACATACAGCCCAGGGCATAGGTGTCATCTCGGGTATCGGGTTCTTCACCTTCCAACATTTCCAGGCTGGCATAGGCAGGCGTCAGTGCGCCCAATTTGCCCGGATCAAACAGTGTCTTCTCAGCTTCGCCGGTGACGGGGTTCTTTACCGCCCGCGCGATACCAAAATCCAGTATTTTTACTGTGCCGTCGTTACAGTAAAAGGCATTACCCGGTTTGAGATCTGAATGCACTAGTCTACGGTGGTGCGCGTAGGAGAGTGCTGCACAAAGTTGCTTGATAATCTCAAAGGCTTCGTCGAATGGGAGGCCGCCCTGTTTTTTTACTTTTTTCTTGATATAGTCCTTTAATTCCATACCTTCCATCAGTTCCATGGTGATATAGACAGGTGTCCCAGGACCAGCAATGCGGTCAAAATCATAGATTGTCGCTATATTTGGATGAGCCAGTTTCTGTTGCCGGCTGGACTCACGTTGTAGCGATATAAACGCCTCCGGATGGTCTTTGAAATCTTCGTTTAATAGTTTGATTGCGCAATAGGGCCTCTTGTCTTTTGCCTCTTCCTTGAGAAGATCCAGACCCTTGTAAACCTTACCCATACCACCGATACCAAGTACACTGATCAATTTGAAACGCTGTTTGATAATAGAACCGGGGCCCAATGCTGATTCTGCATCTGGGGTCTGTGCTGATGGATCTGACCAGGCAGTTTCAGCGGGCCCAGTTGCAGATGTAATTGATTGATCACCTATGGCGCTAAGATCAACATCTACATCACTCATATCTGTCGCACCGGTGACATCAAAGCCGGCAGACTCTGATTGTTGCGAGCCATCGAGTACCTGAGTTGCCTCATCAACCTTACTTGATGTTGCGGCCACCTTGTCTTGCACGTTATCTTCCTGGGCAAATACCGTAGAATCAGCGCCAGCATCATCACCCGTTTCTGTTTTTACCGAGTGGGCCCTTCTGTACTGATTAATCTGGCTCTTAAGTTTTGCGTAATCTTGATCATTAATTGCTTTTTGATCATACATTTCATCGAGCTGAGAGAGCATACGATTGGCATATTGTGGTGTTTTATCAAGAAGTGTGGACAATTGTTTGGATAAAACCTCAACATCCACATTACCTTTTGCAAGTGCTTCGAGTGCTGTTTTAAAATCAGCCACGGACTTCTCCTCCACTAATTAAATTAGTCATGATTATTCGACATCAACCACAATGGTAGTGACGTTGTCGCCTGCACCTCTTTCCAGGGTGAGGGCGATTAATTCCTTACATGCCTCTTCGACACTTCCCCCACTCAACATTTCTTCAAACTCGATGTCTTCCAAATGCTTGGTCAGACCATCACTACAAAGCATATATCGATCCCCGGACTGCATTTCCTGTATGTCAAAATCGATATAAAGATCCTCGCCTGCACCAACTGCCCTGGTTATCATGTTGCCGTGAGGATGCGTCGCTGCTTCCTTGCGGCTAATCAGCCCTTGCGCAACATAAATTTCGACCTGTGAGTGATCGATAGACAGCTGTCTTAACGATCTATCACGCAATCTGTACAGACGGCTGTCACCCGCCCAGAAAAAAGTGCAAAATCTATCATAAGCAATCATGCCAACCACTGTACTTCCTATCGTCGTGTTCTTTTCTGATTCCTGTGCCTTATTAATCAAACGCTCATTAACCTTTAGAAGCCTGTCTTCTATGTCATCAATATATCGATCGAGCGTGACGCCTTCATGAATTTTACCAAGTGATTTGACTATCATCTGGCTGGCGACATCACCACCTTCGTGCCCACCCATACCATCAGCGACAACCCACAAACCTATTTCCGGTTTATCGAGCAGCGAGTCTTCATTGTGTTTACGAACTCTACCAACGTCCGTAACACCATACGAAGACCATGAAAGGCTAGTGGAAGGCTTGTTTTCTAGCATAACCATCGTCTCTATATCACCTGTTAAACTATCCTATGTTTTTCTAACAAAAAATCTTACAAAGCAGCAATCTAATTTCAGGAAATGTGCAGCGTAAACTCCACCACCTCATCTGGATCTTCACTAAACCCTCTCCCAAGGCTGATACGTCCACTGCCGGTTAGTGGGATCTCTTCCCTGCGAAGAAATTCCTCAGGATTATCACCGGATATTACATGAGTGCCATTCGTGCTTTGATCCACAATAAAAAATTTATCTCTACGTAGTTCAATGCGCACATGTTGTCTTGAAGCGAGTTTTTCATTGATTGTCAGGTCGCAATTCTGGCTTCTGCCCATCACTAGGCCAGGCCGTAATTTATTGAGTTCAATTGTCTGACCGTCATAGGTCAAAGTTAGTTTTGCTTCCGGCGTTGGTTTGTTGATAACCATCCCTGTTGCCATGCGTGTAACATCTTCTTCCTGCCAGATAATTTCGAATATATCGATCTCTTCTTTTTTACCCTTGATAGGTGCGTGGTCTACAAAACGTGTGCTGGCACGCATTGCTGGTGGTAATTTATCTAGCGTATCTTGCGTGGTAATAATTTGTTTTGCCTTTGCCTGTGCCGCCATTCTTGCTGCAATATTTACAGCATCGCCAAAGACATCGCCACCTGTCAGAATTGCCGGGCCAAAGTGCATTCCGATTCTAACCGAAACGGGCGAACCATCAGTATTTGATTCTCCTTCTTCTTCAAATCTCTCTTGCATTTCCCAGGCCGCTTTACCTGCATCTTCCGCTGTCGGAAAAGTACACATGACTTCATCACCAATGGTTTTAATGACTGTGCCTTTGTTCTGCCTGGTAATTTCTGACATAGTCTCAATGGTTGCTGCGACTTTTGCTCTTGCAAGCTGATCGCCAAGCGTGTCATAAAGTTTGGTGCTGCCCGCAATATCAGCGAACATAATGGCGAGATTAGTAGTTTTTGGTGCCATATTGTAAATCGAATTATTATTCCGCTCGGTTTGCGTTGCCCATATTCAACGTGATTGTTTTACACACTGCTTTTGACTCTTGAAAGTAGTTACTACAATTCTCTCTGTTTCTCAGTTTGTCATCATACTCTATTATTCTTCAAGGGAAAATCCTAACATAAAATCGCCAAAAATAGACGAGAGTAGTACCCCGCAATTACTTGTGGGATAATCCGTTACTTGTCTGTATCAGCCATCGCAACCCCGGCGAAAAGATAAAGTCCATTAAAATAGGGTTAAAAATTATGACGCGTGGGCACGCATTTTCAAGTGTTTTTCTTTGTCTGGTCATCTCTACGGGGATTTGGTTCTCATATTCTGTTTCCGTCTCTGCTTTTTCTATCCTGGAAATGCTTGGTATTGGTACTGACGAAACGGATGAGGCGGTGCAGAAAAAAGGCGAAGAGGATAAGGATAAATCAGCTAGAACTAAACCCTCAGCAGAAAAAAAGCCAAGAGAAAAAATGCTAGGCGAATCACCAAAGAAAAGTCAATCGCAAATTCCTGAAACACTAAAAGCAAAACTGAAATTCTCTGATGTGCAAAATATTTTGTCGTTGGTTAATGCAAATGAACGTAAAAAAATACTGGCAGATGAAAAAGCATTTAATAATTTTGTAAAAAAGGAAGCAGACAATGCGTCCATTTTGACGGCGGCCAGGGCAAACAAGATTGAAGCCAAAGAGCAAGTACAGATACTTGCGCAAAGGAGTGTCGATAATATTGTTCGAGAAGTCTATCTAAATCAATTAGTTGCATCGAAGATCCCTGCTGATTTTCCAAGCGATGAGCAAGTGCAGGAACACTATGAGCAAAACAAGGACAAATTTGTCATTGAAGAACGGATACATATCTGGCAAATATTTTTATCTATCAGTGAAGGTATGGGTATTAAAGAGATTGAGTTATTAAAAAAGGATGCAGAATCAATCAGCAATGATTTGAAGAAAAAGAAAATTGATTTTGCCACGGCCGCTAATAAATACTCGCAACATGAAGCGAGCCGTATTAACGATGGCTATATGGGTTTAATTAAAATTTCCGATTTTTTGCCAGAAGTGAAATCAACCATCAAAAAGTTAAAACAGGGTCAAATCAGTAAACCAATTAAGACGAACACAGGGATTCACATCGTTAAAATAGGATCAATTATTCCCAGGCAGGAAATCAAACTCCCACAAGTCAAGCCAGAAATCAGAAAAATAATGCGACAACAGTTGAAAACCCAGATCATACTGGCTATCTTAAAGCAGGCCAGCATTACATATCCTGTTGATTTAAATGATAAAAAAATGGAAGAATGGCGTTTGAAATTAAGAACGAATTGATAGCCTGATGATGAAAGGCAGACTAGGAATTGCGCCTCGCAGAAATGGGGCATGAATTATTTTTTAACTTATTCCAGTCTGAAATCAATATTTCATATGTGAATCAATCAGTTGTAGCTTACACTTATTAAATCACTTTTATGATAAGGCTTTACTCAATATGTAGGATTTTGCTATAGTGAGATAGTTTGAAGAGACTTACATCACTGGTCAAATATTTAAAGCAGGGGTGATGTTACTAAGCG
>CAYRXP010000081.1:2199-7820 GCA_964428145.1 uncultured Enterobacteriaceae bacterium | reverse complement strand
CATGGCAAATAACATCAACCCAAAAAGCAGGCCATGTCGGGTCGGCACAATGTAAATTCGCTGTTTTCTGGTATTTTTATTGTCTGCTGCTAATCGGCTGGCAGAAAAAGGGAATTGCTCAAGTACGATCGTTTCTGGCATCAGGGGATCGGGACTTGTTTAATTAGATAAGCAGCGATGTCTTCCTGTGTTGTGTATCCATCATCCTGAACTTTGGTTAATCGGTGACTGATGATACTGGGCAACACCTGTTGAATATCTTCTGGCAAAACCTGTGGGTGACCCTGCATCAATGCCCATGTTCTGGCACACCGCAGTACAGACAGGCCGGCACGTGGGGAGAGACCATTGACGTAATCTGCACTACGGCGGCTGTATTCCAGCAAATCCTGTAAATAATCAAGCAATGCATCTGAAACATGGATTGATTCAGCTTGTTTTTGCATCTCTATTAATCGCTCTGAATTGATAACCGGTGTAATGTTCTTGAGTAATTCACGACGATCACACCCCTTCAATAATTCTCTCTCCGCCATGTTGTCTGGATAACCTAACTCGATACGCATGGTGAAGCGATCAAGTTGCGATTCCGGTAATGGAAATGTCCCCACCTGATTTGATGGATTTTGGGTCGCAATAACAAAAAATGGTTCTGGTAAGGAACGTGTTTCCCCCTCCACGGTGACCTGGCTTTCTTCCATGGCTTCAAGCAGGGCACTTTGTGCCCTGGGTGTTGCGCGGTTAATTTCATCGGCAAGAATTAACTGACTAAACACTGGTCCTGGATGAAAACTAAAGCTGCTGGACTCACGATTAAAGATCGAGACACCAAGAATATCTGCGGGGAGAAGATCGCTTGTGAATTGAATACGTTGGTAATCGAGACCCAGGATATTGGCAAGCACATGAGTCAACGTCGTCTTTCCCATGCCGGGTAAATCTTCAATCAGCAAATGACCGCGAGCCAGCAGACAGGTCAGTGATAAGCGTATGGCCTTTTCTTTGCCAAGAATAACGTGACTAATCTCTTCAACAATTTTATCCAGTTCACCCTTGGTACTGTTGGTCTGCATATCTATTTGTGCAGTATTCATGATTGCGTTAGTTTATCCTTTAATAGTGTCTTTTGAACAGTATTATGAACCTGTTCTTTTACAGTGTTCAGATGATTTGAATATCAATCGGTTCCTGAAGGATCAGGAGTTATTTTTTTATTTGTCATTCTCGAGCGATCCATCGTCATACCGGCCTTGAGCCGGTATCCAGTTAATACTAGATATCTTTGTTCTTTTTTGTTTTTGATTTCGCCTCTATGGCGAGTTACTTCTTGTTGCTCACCCCACAAGAAGTAACCAAGAAAGAGGGTGCCCGGATGCCCTGGTCTTCGACTTCCCAAATTGCAAGTCAACGCTTACGCGTCGCTCACAGGCTCATCCCTGATCCGGTGAGCTAAAGCGTATATCCCTATACGCTTTCCGCTATCGTTAATTCACAATTTGGCAGTGCATAACGGGACTTAATCCCTTCGTTAACGGCTCGGCTAAGACGCGCGCGCTTTTCGCGCGTCAATGTTGAGCCTCTTGTTAGGTGGCATTTTGGTATCCAAGTTTGTAGAAGAATTGCTCGATTGCACGTTGAACCCTATAGCCACGATCAGTTGCCGTCGCAAGTGCGACGACTGCGGGAAAAATTTTATCTTCACATGAAATTGTTGTTTCTCCAACCATACTACTATTGATTCTATCTTTACACTCTTCATTGGTATGTGCCCATATCGTAAAGGTTGCCTTGTCATATTTGTGTTCGCTATGCAGCATTGTGAATGTGAGATCTCTACGAAAACGAAAGTGATCAATTTGTTCATCCTCATTCCCAAAAGTAAATTCGTCCATAAAACAGCTTAGGTGTCGCTGCGTTGCGGCCACAAACAATGATGCGAGATCCAATGCTTCTTCAACTTCTATGTCTTTAGGTTTTTTAAATTCATGCTCAAGCTTATTTCTCGGGCTTCGTATTCGGCGAATTATCCGTGGTGTAACGAGACCGAGATTCGAGAATGCTTCGAGTTTTTTATTAAATGACCATGAATTGATTTTGTAACCAAAACGTAATAGAGCTTCATCGATTTGTGAATCAACGGCGCGTTTTGCGTTGGTTATGGCATTTAACTGCGCTGCACTTCCACCGGTTTCGTAATCTTCTTCCGCGCGTTCGAGGAAGTCGTCAGGAAGTATCTCCAGTGGGGTCTTTGGTAGGCTAGAACCTCCCTGTGGTATCGTAATAGCTCGTTGAGGGTCGAGCCGAATTAGACTCACCAGATTTCGAAGATCACTTGTCATCTTCAAATCGATTCAATCACCCAACTATATTTTAAGGGACAGTTTACCCAAAAATGTTATATAGGATTTTAAAGTGGACATGGTGAAAACCTCCTTTTTTTCAATTGATTACTTAAACTCGTTGAGTATAGACAATTTTAACTGGGAGCGCTTTTTAAGTCCCCTCATATCATGCCGAGGAAGGAAGTAGTGATAGGGGTATCTGCACAGGACGTGCAGATAAGCGGCTCCATGACAGGATGTCATGTAGACGCGTACCCGTTTATCAATGCTGACTGACGAGGGTATCCGCAGGACATGATATCGGGGTGTCTTTTTTTCTTGGGTACTTCATTTTTGGACAAGCAAAAAAGAAGTACCTCGCCGGTCAAAGGCGAAACCAATGCTAAAAAATCACTAGAAGCGAAAGAGCGGTGAAACCACACCTTGTAAGAACTTAAACAGAAAATTAAACATCACTACTCCCCCGCTACCATCATATTTTCAATCAGTACTGAACCCGTCAGGATATTCCCGCGAGGATCAACATCGTTGCCGATGTGAACTATTTGTTTGTACATTTCAGCGAGATTACCAGCGACAGTGATTTCTTCGACCGGATATTGAAGTTCACCATTCTCAACCCAAAAACCAGATGCGCCACGTGAGTAATCTCCGGTAATTTGATTGACGCCGAAGCCAATCATATCTGTGATGAATAAACCGGTATCCATCTGTTTAATCAGCTCGTCCAGATCGTGTTCACTGGTATCGATAGTAAGGTTATGTACGCCACCTGCGTTGGCAGTTGGTTGCAGACCAAGTTTTCGCGCGGAATAACTGCTTAATACATAACCCTGCAAAATCCCATTTACTACCAGATCACGGTTTCTTGTGGCAAGACCTTCATTGTCAAAGGGTGCGCTGCCGAGTGCGCCTTGCAGGTGAGGCCGTTCATGGATATGAATATGGTCGGCAAATATCTGTTCATCTATTTTATCCAGCAGGAAGCTGGCCTTGCGATAAAGGCTGCCACCGGAGATCGCAGTCACAAATGCAGAAAACAAACCTGAGGCAACAGGGGCTTCAAAGATCACGGGGCATTGTCTGGTGGATAATTTTTTTGCATCCAGGCGTTGCGTTGTTCTCTTCGCAGCTTCTTTGGCGATATCATGAATACTTTGCAGGTTATCTTTATTGCGGGCCTTGCTATACCAACCATCTCGCTGCATTCCGTGACTGGTTTCTGCAATGACTGTGCATTCAATGGTGTGACTTGACCAGTGCCAGCCGTTAACAAAGCCATGTGAATTTCCATAAAAATGATTCCCGGCATAGGTGCTGACAGAAGTGCCATCAGAATTATTGATACGTTTATCTTCACTTCTGGCGATTGATTCACATTCAACGGCCAGCTGAATGGCATCCTCTGGAGAAATCTCCCAGGGATGATACAGATCCAGATCAGGGGTTTCTGTTGCCATGAGTTCAGCATCTGGGAGACCGGCAAACTTGTCCTCACTGGTAAACCTGGCAATATTACAGGCCGCTGTTACCGTTTCTTTGATTGCATCCTCAGCAAAATCAGAGCTGCTGGCACTGCCTTTTTTGTTGCCGATAAAGACCGTGACGCCGAGACCTTTGTCTCGTTCATGTTCTATCTTTTCTACTTCACCCAGCCGTGCTGTGACAGTTAGCCCGGCACCGGTACCAATGTCTGCTTCTGCTGTCGTGGCCCCCTGTTTTTTGGCCTCTTCGAGAATGTTCAGGATGATTTCTGTGAGTTCTTTACTTTCCTGTTGTGTACGACAACTCATTAGTGTATTTAACCCGGTTGAAAAATAAAGGCGAATATTAACATCCATAAAGACTGAAGGTTTGTTAAAATCTCTCGCCATGGATGTTTCTCTGGTTTTAGATGACCTGAATGAATCTCAACGCGAAGCCGTTGCTGCGCCTTCCGGAAATATTATGATCCTGGCAGGTGCTGGCAGCGGGAAAACGCGTGTACTGGTACACCGTATCGCCTGGTATATACAAACCGGCCAGTCCAGTCCTTTTGGCATCATGGCAGTGACCTTCACCAACAAAGCCGCAGCTGAAATGCGTTCGCGTATTGAAACATTATTAGATGCCCCTGCGGGGGGCATGTGGGTGGGGACGTTTCATGGGTTGGCCCATCGCATTCTGCGAGCGCATTGGCAAGAGGCCGGCCTGCCCCAGAGTTTCACCATACTGGATAGTGATGATCAATACCGCACCATTCGTCGTGTACTTCGCGCCATGGAAATAGACGAGTCGAGATTCCCCCCAAGAGAAGTGCAATGGTTTATCAATGCACGTAAGGATGAAGGATTAAGACCACAACATATTGATGATCATGGAGATCATACCCTGTACCAGATGGTCCGTATCTATCAGGCTTATGAAGATGTCTGTAACCGATCCGGTGTCGTGGATTTTGCTGAACTGTTATTACGCGCGCATGAGTTATTTCGTGATCAGAAAAATATTCTGGAACAATATCGTCAGCGTTTCAGATATGTATTGGTCGATGAGTTTCAAGACACCAATTCCCTGCAATACGCCTGGTTGAGATTGCTGATAGGAGATAAGGGTTGTTTGTTTGCGGTCGGCGATGACGACCAATCGATCTATAGTTGGCGAGGTGCGCGTGTCGAGAATATGCAACAATTTAAAAAGGATTTTTCGAATCCCCTGTTGATCAAGCTCGAACAAAATTATCGTTCAACCGTAAATATATTGAATGCGGCCAATGCACTGATTACCAATAATAATTCACGCCTGGACAAGCGATTGTGGACGGAGGGGGAGAGTGGCGAGAAGATCTCTTTATACAACGGCTATAACGAACATGATGAAGCTCGCTATGTGGTTGAACAAATCTCAGATTGGCAGTGCAAAACAGGCCACTACAAAGATAGTGCCGTTTTATATCGTGTCAGTGCCCAGTCTCGTGTTATTGAAGAAGGACTAATGTGTGCTAGCATTCCCTATCGTGTTTACGGAGGCATGCGTTTCTATGAACGCGCTGAAATAAAAGATTCCCTGGCTTATGTTCGGCTGTCAACATTCCAGGATGACGATGTCTCATTTGAACGTATTATTAATACACCCACCCGAGGCATAGGCCAGCGTACCGTCGAAGAACTAAGAAGTGTTTCCCGTCAGGAAAAGTGTTCACTGTGGCAAGCAGCGCAAAATATTTTACGAGATAAATCATTAAGTGCACGTGCCTTGAATGCGTTAGAAGGCTTTGTTCAGTTGATAACACACATGGGT
>CAYRXP010000081.1:0-2099 GCA_964428145.1 uncultured Enterobacteriaceae bacterium | reverse complement strand
TGCACGTGCCTTGAATGCGTTAGAAGGCTTTGTTCAGTTGATAACACACATGGGTGGTAACAAAGGACTGCCTCTGGATGAAGCAGTTGATAATGTGATCAAAGTCAGTGGCCTGATTGAACATTATCGAAAAGAAAAAGGTGAGCGCGGTTTGTCTCGTATCGAAAACATGGAAGAGCTCGTCAGCGCCGCGGGCGAATTTAATGCGGAAGATGAGGAGCTGGAGGGCATGGAGCCCTTGCAGGCATTTCTTGCACACGCTGCGTTGGAGTCAGGTGAAACTCAGGCAGATGCCCACTCTGATTGCGTGAATTTAATGACCTTGCATTCTGCCAAGGGTCTGGAATTTCCTAATGTCTATCTGGTCGGCATGGAGGAAGGTCTATTTCCACATCAACGTAGCAGTGAAGATTTGACACAGTTAGAAGAGGAAAGACGTCTCTGTTATGTTGGGATCACCCGTGCAGAAAAGGCACTGACCATGACTTATACGCAGCACCGGCGTTTGCATGGACAGGATTATTATCCGCAACCCTCACGTTTTATTAACGAGATACCTGCGGAATTAATCAACGAAGTGCGCATGGGCGGGTCGATTGTCGAACCAATGTTCGTCAGGACAAGACAAGGTGGTTCTGTCTCTGAAGGGGATGGTGCAGATAAGGGGGCTTATACATTAGGGCAGCGGGTATCTCATGCAAAATTTGGCAATGGTGTCATCCTGAACCTGGAGGGATCAGGAGAAAATACAAGGGTTCAGGTCAACTTCGAACAAGCTGGGAGTAAATGGTTGGTTGCAGAATACGCTAATCTGAAAACTGCCTAATCGAGACTATTTATGCGAATAAAAGAAGAACGGGAAGAGTATGTTGAGACAGTTTAGATTGAGTGGCGTAGGCCTGGGAATAGGTATGTGTCTTTTTCTCGTTGCTTGCGGTGGATCCGATAGCGGAGAGACTTCGGCGGGGATACAAGAAGCGGATCATCAAATATTTAAATGGAAAATGGTGACAACCTGGCCAGCCAATTTTCCGATCTTCCAGGAAGGTGCCGAGAAATTTGCAGCAGATGTGAAAATCATGAGCCAGGGTCGTTTGAATATTCATGTCTATGCGGGGGGTGAGTTGGTACCACCTTTACAAGTTTTTGATGCCGTGTCACAGGGAACTGTAGAGATGGGTCATGGTTCACCCTATTACTGGGCAGGTAAGGTACCCGAAGCGCAATTCTTTTCCTCAGTCCCGTTTGGTATGACAGCAAAAGGCATGAATGCCTGGCTCTATAATGGCGGTGGTTTGGAGCTCTGGAGGGAAGTCTACGCACCTTTCAATCTGGTGCCGATACCGATGGGGAATACGGGGGTACAAATGGGCGGCTGGTTTAATAAAAAGATTGAATCACTCGATGATGTTAAAGGTTTACGTATGCGGATCCCGGGGCTGGGAGGCAAGGTATTCAAACGTGCCGGTGGTAACCCTGTATTGTTGGCAGGTAGTGAGGTCTATACCGCACTGGAACGAGGGACGATCGATGCAACTGAGTGGGTAGCGCCATTTCACGACATGCGCCTCGGTTTGAACCGGGCAGCAAAATATTATTACTTTCCGGGCTGGCATGAACCGGGTACGGAGTTTGAGTTGATGATTAATAGTCACGCCTGGGCGCAATTGCCGGAATATTTGCAATTGATGGTTGAGACGGCGGCGGCGGCGGTGAGTCAATGGATCTATGCGCAGATGGAATTTCACAATCAGGCAGCATTAAAAGAGTTACGGTCAAAACAGAATATCGAAGTGCTGGAATTTCCACCGGAAGTATTGGCAGAGTTAAAACGTCTGACCAAAGAAACGCTGGATGAAGAGGCGTCCAAGAATGCTAAATTCAAAAGGGTCTACGATGCCTATACAGTATTCAGTGAAAGTTACAAAGACTGGAGCAAGATGTCAGACGAAGCCTATCAAAAGGCTTTGAGACAGTAGATCAAAATTTTGTGCTGGGTTCAATGAATTTAAAAAAGGAGACAAAAAGCCCCCTTTTAAAATATAAAACGAACGAAGTTCTATTGACTACTAGTCACCATATAATCAACCGCTGCCGCC
>CAYRXP010000080.1:6471-7934 GCA_964428145.1 uncultured Enterobacteriaceae bacterium | reverse complement strand
AGTAGAATGTTGTAGCTACGACAAGCAGCTCCAGTATCCATGACCTCAAACCCTATATTAAGTTTGGAAGTGTTTAAAAAAAGGTCGGTTTCAGGAAAGTGTTGTTGACGACCTGTCCCCAATAGAATTAATTCAGGTTTCATCTCAAGAATTTGGTCGAGATGATGCGACGCAATATCCGAAAATATTTGAGGCGGCCAATCGTGAATTACAATAGATGGTGTGATGATAAAGCTGGAGACGAAACGTTTATTGCCGACCAGAATTGAACCCTGTTCATATGAATTGATACGATTAAGGTGTGTTGTTGTGCTGTCTAGTTCTATTTTCATGTAATTATTATAGTGGATTAGTTCATCATTAATTTGTATTAAACATATTCGTATTAAGTGATTAACATGACGATCCAGAAGAATGCAGAGGGGAGTATACAGAGGAATGAAATTAATTTTACTTGGTCCACCGGGTGCCGGCAAAGGAACCCAGGCGAAAGCCATCTGTGAAAAGTATGGTATTCCGCAGATCTCTACGGGTGATATGCTGAGAGCTGCTGTTAGAGCAGAAACACCGCTTGGGATTGAGGCAAAAAAAGTTATGGATACTGGAGAACTGGTTTCAGATAATCTTATTTTACAATTAGTTAGGGATCGTATATCTGAGGACGATTGTACTTCAGGGTATTTGCTTGACGGTTTCCCCAGAACAATCGCACAAGCAGAAGGAATGAAAAAACTGGGTATTGATGTCGATTTTGTTGTGGAATTGCAGGTTGCCGAAGAAGAAATCATTGAACGAATGAGTGGCAGACGCATTCATCTTGCCTCGGGCCGTGTTTATCATGTGAAATTTAATCCGCCAAAGACTGAAAACCTGGATGATGAAACAGGTGAACCATTAATTCAGCGTGATGACGATGCTGAAGAAACTGTCCGTAACCGGCTGAAGGTTTATCACAAGCAAACAGCGCCATTGATTGAATATTATTCTGTAAATGAAGATAAAAGTTCAAATGATGACCCTACTCTTGTGAGGATAAATGGTTCAGGTGATTTGAATAAAATAAGTAAGAATATATTTGGATTATTACAATAACGACAAAAAATGATATCCCTAAATCGTTGGTTAGATAAAATTATATAAAAAAATTGTTAAAAAACGTAGAAAAAATTTAAAACATAACTATAATGACTGCGTGTTTTTTGTTTTATGTTGTATGAGTTATGTTGTAAATGAGTTCGTTTTATACATGAGTTCTATTTAATCGATTAAAGATTCTAGGGGAGTCTGATTATGGCAACAAGAAAGAAGACGAAAAGACGCGCTGCAAAGAAGAAGACACGTGTAGCAAAGAAGAAGGCTAAAAGGAAGGTAGCAAAGAAGAAGGCTAAAAGGAAGGTAGCCAGGAAGAAGGCTAAGAGGAAGGTAGCCAGGAAGAAGGCCAAGAAGAAGGCCAAGAAGAAGGC
>CAYRXP010000080.1:0-6371 GCA_964428145.1 uncultured Enterobacteriaceae bacterium | reverse complement strand
GAAGAAGGCCAAGAAGAAGGCCAAGAAGAAGGCTAAGAGGAAGGCCAAGAAGAAGGCTAAGAAGAAGGCTAAGAGGAAAGTAGCCAGGAAGAAGGCCAAAAAGAAGGCAAAGAAGAAGGCCAAAAGGAAGGCTGCCAGGAAAAGAAGAAGATAAGAAGTCGCTACTAACACGGGCCCAATGAGAAGAATAAATGTAGGATCTCAGTTGGGACTCTGATAAGAGCGAGAAAGGAGCACCGACACGAACTGGCCAGTTAACTGGTAAGTGAGTGGACGTAAGCTTCGAAGGAGAAGCTCCTCTGGAATATAAAGGCCCCTGAAAAGGGGCCTTTTCTTTTTATATCAGAAGATTATTCTGAGGTTATATCCATCAAAATAATGAAATTTGGTCCCTCAATGAGTAGTATTTTCTAGATGGCACGTAAAAAAAAGCGCAAACAGACGAAAAAACAAAATTCCAGGAAATCCAAACTCAGGAAATCCAAATCTTCTTACGGGTATTTAATCCTACAATTATTTGTCATTACACTACTCTGCGGCATTGGCTATATCGTTTGGCTTGATCATCGAGTCAGATCAGAATTTGAAGGTAAGCGCTGGTCACTTCCTGCAAGAGTTTATGCAAGGCCACTTGAGTTATATATCGGTGCTCAAATGGGTAAAGGTGATTTACTTAATGCACTAAATTCATTGGGTTACCGGAATGTGGCAACACTTATTGGCCCAGGTCAGTACAAGAAACAAGAAAATTCTATTCAATTCATTAACCGTGTTTTTGAATTTTGGGATAAACAGGAATCGTCAAAAAATATTCGCATCAATTTTTCCAGGGGCAGGATCCAAAGTATCAATGATGAAGCAAGCGCAGAATCACTTTCAGTCTTTCGCCTCGAATCTCAGCTTATAGGCAAAATATATCCTGAACATAACGAAGACAGGGTATTGGTACCTTATGATAATGTTCCACAATTTCTTGTGGATGCCTTGATTGCCGTCGAGGATAGACATTTTTACCGACACTCTGGCATCGATCCAAAGGGGATGTTGCGGGCAATGGTCAGTAACATCACATCGGGCGGGTTACATCAAGGCGGAAGTACACTTACGCAACAGTTGGTCAAAAATTATTTTCTGACACGAGAGAGGACATTTCGTCGAAAATTTAATGAAATAATCATGGCAATCCTGCTGGAACAACATTATTCCAAAGCAGAAATACTATCGGCTTATATCAATGAAATTTATCTGGGCCAGCATGGTGCCAGGGGAATACATGGGTTTGGTACGGCTGCCGAATATTATTTTTCAAGACCTTTAAACGAACTCAAAACAGAAGAAATCGCATTACTGGTTGCCCTGGTAAGAGGGGCTTCTTTTTATAACCCAAGAAGTCACTCGGACAGAGCCTTGAGAAGGCGAAATTTGACCATCAGTTTGATGCAACAACAAGGCTATTTATCTAGCAATGAGGCAAAAGCGATCATCGCGAGACCACTACGCATCAGTGAAAAACCCTCATGGAGTAGTGCCAAATATCCTGCATTTCTTGATCTTGTACGTAGGCAATTGCAGAAGAATTATAAATCTGAAGATTTAAGGAATGAAGGCCTGCGTATATTTACAACACTGAATACCCGATATCAGGACATCGTTGAACGGACTGTGCCAAAACGACTCGCAAGTCTTGAAAAATACAAGAAATTATCCGCGGGGTCATTACAGACAGCAGCCGTGATCACCAGTGTTGAGACGGGAGAAGTTCTCGCCCTGGTAGGAGGCAGGGATAAAGCATCCAATGATTTTAACCGGGCATTAAATGCAGTTCGACCCATTGGCTCTCTGGTGAAGCCCGCGGTATACCTGACAGCGATAATGAAACCTGAGAAATACAACAGTCTGACCTTGCTGGAAGACAAACGAATCAGTTTAAAACAACATGATGGGTCATATTGGCAACCTAAAAATTATGATGAAACCACTCATGGAAATATTGCATTACACACCGCATTGGCCAAATCGTATAATCTGGCAACTGTTCATCTAGGCATGCGTCTTGGATTAAATGAAGTTGTTAAAACGCTTCACTCATTAGGCCTGGAGACTGACATACCGGAATATCCGTCATTATTATTGGGAGCACTGGATTTGACCCCATTTCAAGTGGCGCAAATGTATCAAACATTAGCCAGTGGTGGATTCCAGGTGCCATTGAGAAGCATAAAAGAAGTGCTGGATAAAAATGGCAAGCCAATACAGCGATATGGACTGGAGTTAAAACAAACTCTGGAGTCAAAATCAGTTTTCATTACACGATACCTTCTTACAGAAGTGGCAAGCACGGGTACAGCAAGGTCCATTGCAGCAAGATTAGCTGCATTTTTACCGCTTGCTGGCAAAACCGGGACAACGAATGATTTGAAAGACAGCTGGTTTGCTGGTTTTGGAGATGATGTTCTCGGGGTGATTTGGGTTGGACGTGATGATAACCAATCATCACGGTTGACGGGTTCAAGCGGCGCTTTGCAAGTCTGGATCGATATTATGCAGAGCCTGAAGCCACGACCTTTATCATTTATAACACCTGAGGGCGTTGAATGGGCTAAAACGTTACAGGGCAAGCGTGTGTCAGATGATTGTCCGGGTGCAGTCGCCTACCCATTTGTGCAAGCTTACCTACCTGAATATTCAGGAACATGTCAAGATGATCCTATTCAAAACAATCGTATTCATGATATTAAAACAGAAAGAAAAGATGAAAAGAATGAAATTAACATACGTCGGCATTTCAATATTCGTTAATCTGCTTTTTTCTGCGTGTACGACAACGCCTGAACAAAATAACAAAGCAGTACCTGTAGAAGATCGAACAGTTAGTGATACAACATATCAAGAGGTAACATCAGATAGTCGAGTAGTCACGAAAACTGAAACAACGGTTGAATCACATCATCCAGATATTGAGCGTGAGGATGTTGGTTACGGGAAATCTGTTTCTGAACAGTCTACCAGTCCTGTTGCGCTGGCATTCCTTAGTGATGCTGACAAATACGCATCTGCTGGCGATAGTGACCGTGCGGTCGCAAGTCTGGAAAGAGGGCTTGATATTGAACCTAAGAATCCCTGGTTGTGGAACAGACTCGCAGCAGAACGTCTGAAACAAAAGATGTGGGTAACAGCAATTACCCTGGCCAAAAAATCAAATGCATTCGCTGCAGGTAATAATCAATTACTGAAAGCCAATTGGCAAATTATTGCTGAGGCCAGATTGGTATTAGGCGATGCAGCTGGTGCCAGGAAAGCGAAAGAAATGGCTCGGCGTTTTAGTCGTGAGCAGACATGACTTCATAACAGGGTATTTACAAGGGGTTAATTAATTTTTTGTAATCTAATGTTTGTGTAATAATATTGCCTAGCTAACGGTCCGATTCAAATATTATCCTCGTGAATTTCAATTGCCTTATATCGCCAAGCCTCGGTCAGATTTTCTTGTGGTGGTATCTGGGCCTTTGCTTTTAGTTGTGAAAGAAATTGCTCAGCATCAGGCATCGAATCCCACACCGCGGGCAAAAAGGTCGCACGCCGATGACCTGATTGAATGATCAGGCCATCATTATTGGAATTTAGTTGTTGAATCAGGTCAGAGTCCGAATCGAATTGAATTGATTCGGCCGGTGTCAGTATTGAGATACTCAGTGTTATCTTCTCGAACTCATCCTGGCTGAGCGGTTTGAATCTTGGATCGCGGAAGGCAGCAGCGTAAGCATATTTTGCAACGCCTTTGACCAAAGGATGTTTTGCTTCAAGGGTTCCAATACAGCCACGCAATGATTGCGCAATTTTTAATGTGACAAAAGTCGCTCTGATATCTAGCAATTCAGATGCATAGTCTTCCAGATTTACTGTTTTCGTCTTCCCTGATTGCAAGCCATGCTGGATACTTGAGCGCGCGGTAGAGACCAGTATCTGTTTCTGTTCTTGTGTATACATTATAGTGATATTGTGTGGTTCTTGATTCAAGTGACGACAGGAAATGCGATCCTAAACAATCCAACTCTGGTCAAATCAATTAACAGCGTAGGCACCATAACCTACAACCCTGTCTTTGCTTCCTGCGGTATCCCCTGAGTTTCTCAAGTCAAGCGTTTTAACCTTTAGATGTTTATTTCTTGCAAGCTGTAATAGACCACGCATGGGTGTACAGCCACAAGCCTGTTGTGGTCCGATTGATTCCAACTGTAAATTTTCAATCGCTTTACTGGTAGATAAATCCAGCCGCTGTGCTGTTTCATAATCATGGTAATGACTAAGATCAGAACTGATAACGACAAGCGTATCATCATTCCCCCATAAAATTTCCAGAACTTCTTCAACTTCTTCAGGAGAAGCTTCGCCAACGACGATAGGTATTAATTTAAAATGATCGAGCACAAGTTGTAGAAAGGGGAGATGTACTTCAAGACTGTGTTCCTGTGCATGAGCTGCGTCAGCGACTGTTACTTGGGATAAATTTCGTATTGAGTCACATAAATCCTGATCAATTTCAATCTTGCCCAAGGGTGTTTCGTAATAATCAACAGAACTTAAGGCCAGTCCCTTTAAATACACTCTATGCGAAGGTCCTAACAATACGACACGGCTTATTTCTTCCTTAACAGATTGTAAACTGGCGTAGGCTATTGCGGCTATAGGACCTGAATAAATCAGACCAGCGTGCGGCGCAATAATTGCCTTGGATGGCGGCGGAGCATCCTGAACGTCATTTAGGTAAGATTCAACCATTAGTTTTAGTTCAGCAGGGTTGGCTGGATAGAACTGTCCTGCTACCGCAGCCGGTCTGATGGTGCTTTTTGCTTTGTTTTGACTATTATTCATGTAAAAGATGCATAAATTGGCGATTTATGTCTGGAACAAGTATAGGGTGTTTTAAAACAGCTTGCAGAAGTGGTGACTAAAGTAATGAACTCAGTCGTAAGCACAAAGTACTGGCATGTCCTGGAAGATGACCGGGTACAATGTGATGTTTGCCCGCGGGCATGTAAGTTAAGAGAAGGACAGCAGGGGCTTTGTTTCGTACGTGAATGCAGGGATCAGAAAATTGTTCTGACAACCTATGGTCGCTCAAGTGGATTTTGTATTGACCCCATTGAGAAGAAACCATTGAACCACTTTTTACCGGGCACACCGGTGCTTTCATTTGGTACCGCTGGTTGCAATTTAGCCTGTAAATTTTGCCAGAACTGGGACATTAGCAAGTCTCGTGAAATCGACACTTTGGCTGATGCTGCTTCACCGGAACAACTAGCAAATGCAGCAAGTCAATTAAACTGTCGCAGTATTGCATTTACCTACAATGACCCGGTGATTTTTCATGAATATGCCATTGATGTTGCGCAGGCCTGTCATGAAAAAAATATAAAAACGGTTGCGGTTTCTGCTGGTTATGTTTGTCCTGAACCGAGAGAAGAATTTTATCAGTATATGGATGCCGCAAATATTGATCTAAAGGCATTTACTGAACGTTTTTATCATCGTGTAACCGGTAGTCACCTTGCTCCTGTATTGGAGACACTGTCGTACCTTAAACATGAAACAGACGTCTGGTTTGAAATAACTAATTTAGTTATTCCTGGAGAAAATGATTCGGTGAATGAATTTGAAGAAATGACACAATGGATTATGGATAATCTTGGTCCTGATGTACCCATTCACTTTACCGCCTTCCACCCGGACTGGAAAATGCTAGACAAACCCGCGACAAGTGCAGAAATATTGATCAAAGCCCGTGAAATTGCACTAAAGAATGGAATACACTATGCGTATACGGGGAATGTGCATCATGAAGCGGGAGATACCAGTTTTTGTCACCAGTGCGGTGAAAAATTGATTGTTAGAGATTGGTATGAGTTGAAATATTGGAATTTATCCCCGAAAGGAGAATGTCTAAGTTGTGGTGAATCATGTGCCGGTGTCTTTGAGGGGAAACCCGGTACATGGGGCGCAAAAAGGCAGCCTGTTCGTCTCGCTTAGTTCATTATCTTGATTAAGTTTAAAGGTGGCTGTAACATGCGCCCCCTTAATGCGGGGTGGAGCAGTCTGGCAGCTCGTCGGGCTCATAACCCGAAGGTCGTAGGTTCAAATCCTACCCCCGCTACCAAATGGAATAAGTTAGGGAATATGGTAGTTCGCCCTGGCGCGGAGCGCAGGTCGGGCTCGGTAGTGTAATAACTGGCGAAGGTCGTAGGTTCACAAAATTGCAGGAGCAAATTTTGAACAGCCAAAGGCTGGTCCGTAGGACGAAGGACAGGATTTGCTGAGTAAATCCTACCCCCGCTACCAAATGGAATAAGTTAGGGAATATGGTAGTTCGCCCT
>CAYRXP010000079.1:0-7964 GCA_964428145.1 uncultured Enterobacteriaceae bacterium | reverse complement strand
GTGAGGACAACATGGCGGAAACCATGACATTAGTGCCCGGGCGTTCCAGTAAACAGGGCACGTCTCTTAACAAGGGCAAACTAAAGCCGGAATACTTGTTAATCACAAGTACCCTGGAGATGAACAGTGATGATATGCAACGTCTCGGTCTGGAAGAAGGTGATTCAGTTCGTCTAAGCAATGAAGTTGGAGAAACGGTCGTTACTTGCAAAGGTCGTAAACCCGAAGACTTGCCGTCAGGCTTGCTATTCATCGCATATGGTCCACCCTCTTCTCAATTGATGGACGGTGATACGGCTGGAACTGGTATGCCTTTGTCTAAAAATATTGAAGTATTTGTAGAAAAAATGACGTAGAAAAATATCTGAAAATTCTGATACATGAGACTAGAACAGTAATGAGTGAGAATATAAAGACGGTTAAAAATGCAACCTGTACATTTTGCGGCTGTGTCTGCGATGACATGGAACTCACTGTCGATTTGGATGAAAAGCGGATTACCAAAGCAAAAAATGCCTGTGTTTTGGGTCGTGCCTGGTACGCAGAACATACCATTGGTGATTGGCCCATCGCCATGATCGATGGTAAAGAAGTCAGCAAAGAAGAAGCCATTGAAGAAGCCGCGCAAACCCTGGTCAAAGCAAAATTTCCCATCATCTATGGTCTGAGCGATACAACCTGTGAGGCGCAGCGTCAGGCGGTGGCAATCACCGACATTATTAAAGGCACGATTGATACCACGACATCAGTCTGCCATGGGCCATCCGGTCTGGCATTTCAGGGCGTCGGTGAAAGCACCATGTCATTAGGTGAAGTTAAAAATCGCGCCGATCTGGTGATTTATTGGGGAGGTAATCCAGCTGCATCCCATCCACGTCACTTCACACGTTACGCAGTCACACCTAAAGGCATGTTTATACCAAATGGCCGCAAAGACAGGACCGTTGTCCTGGTCGATGTCAGAAAAACACCCAGTACACCGGTATCGAACATATTTATTCAGGTTAAGCCTCGCAAAGATTTTGAAGTCCTCTGGGCTTTGCGTGCACTTGTGAAAGGCAAAAAGATTGATCCTTCGATCGAAGAAGAAACTGGTGTGTCTTTAGCAACGCTGGAAGACCTGGTCGACAGAATGAAAAATTGTCGTTATGGCGTGCTGTTTTTTGGCATGGGATTAACCATGACCCGTGGTCGACATTTTAATTCCGGTGCATTAATGGCGCTGGCAACCGATTTAAATGAATTTACCCATTTTGTCGCCAAACCCGTCAGGGGACATGGTAATGTTACTGGTGCCGATAATGTCCTCTCCTGGCAAACAGGTTATCCTTTTGGGGTCAATTTCAATCGAGGTTATCCGAGATTTAATCCCGGCGAATTCACAACTGTCGACACACTCTCAAGAGGAGATGCCGATGCTGCCATGTTTATTGCCAGTGATCCGGCTTGTAATTTTCCGAAAGCGGCGATCGAACACATGAAGAAAATTCCGGTAATATCGCTTGACACCAAACAGACAGCGACTAGCAAACTTGCTCATGTTGCTTTTGCCACATCGACTTATGGGATTAACACTGGTGGAACCGTTTATCGCATGGATGATGTCCCTATCTCCATGCGACCCGCGTTCGATTCACCCTATCCTGATGATGAAGAGATTTTAACGGCAATAAAAAAACGTGTGCAAGAACTTATGTTAGCGAAATATGGAGACAGGGGCGAAGCTAAAGTTGCATGAGAAGACAACTTTGAGAAAAATGATATCATCCTGTATACCCATGATATCTGGAAATGCAGTATTCAGCGTGTGTCCGTTTTCATTCAGGACAAGGCGCGACGATGCTGCATGGCCGCCCCCTGCAAAGAGGAGCAACGCCGCCATGGATGAAAACTGGCATGCTATGGATATTGTATTTCCAGGTATCATGGGTATTTAACAACAAAAAAAGAATAACAATAATATAAGTGAGAGAAATGGCGGCAACACTGCGCATTGTTAATGGCAAACTTTATGACCCCATTAACAATATTGATGGGAAAGTTCAGGATATCTGTATCGAAGATGGCCGAATTGTTGAGTCCGTCCCCGACGATGCAACGCGTATCGATGCACAAGGCATGGTCATCATGCCCGGTGGCGTCGATATCCACTGCCACATTGCTGGTCCTAAAGTAAACGCAGCACGTAAATTACAGCCGGAAGATCATCGCCGAGACCCACATCCGGGCACACCTTTCACTCGCTCTGGTACTGGGGGAACTACCCCCTCAACATTTGCAACAGGTTACCGCTATGCTACTTTGGGTTATACCACTGCCATGGAAGCCGCAGTAACTCCGATTGGGGCAAGACACACGCTTGAAGAATTTCATGATACCCCTGTCATTGATAAAGGTTTTTACGTCTTGCTTGGTAATAATATTTTTCTGCAAAATTTATTAAGAGAAGGGAGAAAAGAAGAGTTCAGGCAAGCCGTTGCCTGGTGGGTAAATTCAACCAAAGCCTACACAGTTAAACTGGTCAACCCGGGTGGTGATGAACCCTGGAAAGGCAAAAAAAATTCAAATGTCTCCAATATTGATGAGAAATTTGATGATCTTTCACCCAGACAAATTATTGAAGCATTTATCACCACAGTTAATGACATGGGCTTCCCTCACCCAGCCCATATTCACTGTAATAATCTCGGTCACAGTGGCAACTATAAAACAACATTGGAGACCATGCGCACCGCCGGAGATAAGCGCGTACATTTAGCCCACATCCAGTTTCATAGCTATGGTGGAGAATTAGGCAAAAATCCAGATTCAAAAGCCGCTGAAATTATTGAATATGTCAACACACATCCGAATATCACCTGTGATGTAGGTCAGGTCATGTTTGGTAAGGCAACTATCATGACAGCGGATGCACCACTGGCTTATGTCTTGCGTGGATTAACTAATAACAAATGGGTAAATATTGATACCGAATGTGAAAGTGGTTGCGGCATTCTTCCATTCAATTATCAGGAACATATCTATATGCACACATTACAATGGGCAATCGGACTTGAATTATTCCTGATGTCAAAAGATCCGTGGCGAGTCATATTGTCAACAGACCATCCGAATGGTGGATCATTTATGCTTTATCCAAAACTCATCAAGTTGCTTATGGACAGAGGGTTCAGACAAGAAGAGATATCGCGCGTCAATCAAAAAGCAATTGCTAAAACAGCACTGAATGATCTGGATCGCGAGTACACATTAAATGAGATTGCAATCATTACTCGCGCAGGGCCTGCTAAAGCGTTAGGTCTGAAACACAAGGGACATCTGGGGCCAGGTGCAGATGCCGACATCACTATTTATGATGAAATGGATGACAAGGAAATGATGTTCAATGCCCCTCGTTATGTCATTAAATCTGGCGAGGCCATTATTGCCAATCATGAATTTTGTGGTGACCATGACGGAAAGCTCCTACATATCACACCGGCGTATGACGTAAAGATAGAACAAATCGTTCAGCCTTTCTTCGAAAATTATTATTCCATTGAGTTTGATAACTATGCGGTTAGTGATAGTTATTTACATGATCATGAGATCGTACCAACGACAAATGGATAGATGACTGGCTAACAAGCATGAAAATCAAGTCTACTGAAATCGTTGATACCTTTGCTGAAGCATTCAAAATGAGTGGAAGTCGGATCATTATCACGGCTGAATCAAAACAATGGGCAATGGCAGCAGCACAATCCATCACTGGCTTTGCAACTTCGGTGATTGGATGTAAATGCGAAGCAGGCATAGAAAAAGAATTATCAACGGAGGAGACTCCGGATAACAGGCCCGGCATAAGCGTCTTGATGTTTGCAATGGATGCCGATGGATTGGGAAAACGCCTGATGGAACGAATTGGTCAATGTGTCATGACCTGCCCAACAACGGCCTGCTTTAATGGACTTGTATCTGACACAACTGCCATTGTTGGTGGACAGCTACGTTACTTCGGTGATGGGCATCAAAGCAGCAAGGTATTGGGAGAACAACGGCTATGGCGTATCCCGGTGATGGATGGCGAATTTGTCATTGATGAACGTTTCGGTATCCAGGATGCTGTCGGCGGCGGCAATATTCTGATTTTAGGTAAAGATCAAAAAACCACTTTGAAAGCAGCAACGGCAGCAACAAAAGCCATGCGAGAAATTGATGAGGTTGTTCTACCTTTCCCGAATGGAGTCGTACGCAGTGGTAGTAAGGTCGGTTCAAAGTATAAAGCATTAATTGCATCAAGCAATGATGCTTATTGCCCGACTCTGCGTGCCGTGACGAATGAATCACTGGTACCAGAAGGTGTCAATTGCGTACTTGAAATTGTGATTGATGGCTTGACTGAAGCAGCTGTTGCTGATGCGATGCGTGTTGGTTTACATGCCGCTGCAAAACCAGGTATCAAGCAATTATCTGCTGGTAATTATGGGGGCAATTTAGGCCAATACCATCTGCATTTGAACAAAATTCTGGAAGCAAGGGAAGCAAGCAACCAGTCATGAGTTTAAAACTTTCATTACATACAAAACCTGACGTACCACTCGAGGCAGATGTTATCTGTCCCGATAAATTAAATGGTGTGAATGAAACTGCAATCGCTGCCTTGACTATCTTCCATGGTAATGACCAAACTGCACTTGGAGATTTTTTTACCGTGAAGGGGCAGTGTGATGGCGAAATACATATCGATGGTGATTTAGCCAATGTTAAACACCTTGGTTCTGAAATGACGATTGGCAAGATGATTATCGAAGGTAACGTTGGCCAACATCTGGGCGCCTGTATGAGTGGCGGCGAGATCGTTGTTGAAGGCAATGCGCATGACTGGGTTGCCCCGGAAATGACGGGGGGCAGAGTTACTATCAAAGGTAACGCTGGACATTTAATTGGTAGCGCTTATCGAGGTAGTCCCATCGGTATGCAAGGTGGTGAAATAATTATTCATGGCGACGTGAAAAATGAGGTGGGCAATGCAATGCGTGGGGGTTTGATTGCTATTGGTGGAAACACTGGTGACTTTACAGGTGTCAATATGCTCGCAGGAACAATTATCGTACTTGGCGAAATGGGGATCCGTAATGGTGCCAGCATGAAGCGAGGAACAATATTATCAATGCATCATGCACCAATGATTCCAACATTTAGTTATGCCTGTACCTATAATCCGACCTACTTGCGCCTGTATTTATCTTATATCAGAAAACTCGGCATGGAAGTCTCTGATGAACAAATTAATGGCAACTATAAACGCTGGATTGGTGATGCCATCGAATTAAACAAAGGTGAAATTCTTTTATACGCAAACGAGTAACTCTTATATTAAAGTGACCTAAAACCTTTGGGGAGGTAAATATTATGACAACTATAGTAACTGATAATTGTAAATCCTGTCGTTTCACAGATTGTGTCGCAGTCTGTCCCGTCGCTTGTTTTCATTTTGATGATGAAATGCTGTATATCGATCCTGACGTGTGCATTGATTGCAGTGCCTGTATTCCTGAATGCCCCGTACAAGCGATCTTTGAGGATGATGATATTATTACTGAAGGCAAGGAAGAATGGATTGCCATCAATGCTGAACGAGCACCTGATCTACCTGTTTGTGATGAACAGATGGATCCATTACCCGGCGCTGAAGAACGTAAGACGGAACTTGGTTTTTAATAATTCATTAACATACATAATTTTTACATAATTCCCAAGGGAAGATAGTTTTAGTGACTCAACTCGGCAGTGATAAAAATCCTTTGCGCATTGCCATCGTCGGTAGCGGCCCAAGTGGGTTTTATGCGGCAGAAGCACTTATTAAATCTAATATTGATGTCAAAGTTGATATGTTGGAACGTCTACCCTCCCCTTATGGCCTGGTAAGAAGTGGTGTCGCACCTGATCATCCAAAACTAAAACAGGCGATCTTGCTTTACGATAAAATAGCACAATCACCTGCATTTAATCTAATTGCCAATGTCACGGTTGGTAAGGACATCAGCGTTGATGAACTACGTGATTCACACCATGCAATTATATTTACCTGTGGTGCAGAATCAGACCGTAGACTGGGTATACCCGGTGAAGATCTAGCTGGTAGTTATACAGCAACTGAATTTGTTGCCTGGTATAACGGACATCCTGATTATCGTGAGCGACAATTTGATTTATCCAATGAAGTTGCTGTGATTATCGGTCAGGGTAATGTCGCAGCCGATGTCGCTCGAATCCTGTCCAAGACGGCCGATGAATTAAAACATACCGATATTTCTGAACACGCGTTGGATGCACTTGCAGAAAGCAAGATTAAAGATATTTATGTCATAGGTCGACGTGGTCCTGCACAAGCCAAATTTACACCGAAAGAATTGCGCGAATTCGGCGAACTGAAAAATTGCGATGCGGTTGTTGACCCAACAGAAATGGAATTAAATAAAGCCAGTAATAATGAATTGGAAGAAAAAACGAATATTGGCAGTAAAAAAATAGTTAACTTATTTCAGGAATATTCGTCCCGGCCTATATCAGGAAAATTACGTCGATGTCATTTCCAGTTTCTCAGAAGTCCGGTTGAATTATTGGGAAACTCAAAACTGGAGAATGTTAAGATCGAATACAATCAACTATCAGGAGACCCTTTTAAACAATCCGCAAGAGGTTCTGGTAAAACCTATGAGTTAGAAACCGGCATCCTGTTTCGCAGCATTGGCTATCGTGGTATTCCAATGAAAGGTGTCCCTTTTCATGATAGTTGGGGTATTTTCCCAAATGTAGATGGTCGCATCACGGAAAATAATGAACTAGTGCCACAATTCTATACTGCCGGCTGGATCAAACGAGGCCCTAGCGGCATCATCGGGACAAATCGTGCCTGCAGTGTTGCAACGGTAAATTCTCTTCTCGCCGATCTCGATGCACTTGATTCTGCTAGCCAGAAAGCTGGGGCTGAAACAGTCTATTCGCTACTGGATTCACGAAATGTGAGGTATCTCAATTATCAGGAATGGAAAACAATTGATGCCACTGAAGTCGAACGTGGTCAAGCTAAGGGTAAACCACGAGAAAAGATAACCTACGTCAAGGAAATGCTGGAACTACTGAATTAGAGAAGAAATTTACCCTTTTAAAATCCAAAAATTTAGAAAATTCCCAGCAAAATTATTAGCTTACAGATTATTTCTAATAGTGTATATTACTGCTTTTTTGTGAAGTTAATGGTGGACATCTGTTTAAAATAACAAGAAATTACAGAATTTACGTATTTCGCAATCCTATTTGACCCTTAAGTTTCTAGTATAATCGAGCAATTACAAGAATATACCCGAGATGACCGGGTATTAACGGTCAGCAATTTTAGTCAGTAAAAAAAAATTATGAAAACAAAAACACATCAGGCAGCTGTACTGAAGGACGTTCCCTGCCCATTTTGCAGTCTTATTTGTGACGATTTAGTCATTCAGAACAAGGAAGGCAAACTAACAGTGAAGGAGAATGGCTGCGCTAAAGCGAAAGCGCATTTCGCCCAGCCACTGCCGGATGTTAAACCAACCCTGAAAGGTAAATCCTGTTCTATCGACGAAGCCCTTGAGGCTGCAGCCAAAATCCTGAAGCAATCCAGTCAGCCGTTAATTGCCGGATTGGGCACGGATATTGGAGGCATGCGTTCTGTAATGCATCTCGCCGATAATATTGGTGCGACGATTGATCATATGCACAGTGATGGTGCGATCAGGAACACATTGGTATTACAAGATCTCGGTTGGATTATGACGACCATGTCAGAAATAAAAAACCGTGCAGATTTTATTATCTTTGCGGGAACTGACGCATCAAATTACTCCCGTTTTTTTGAACGTATCATCTGGAATAAAGATTTATTATTTAGTAGTGCGAAAAAAAGAAAGCTTGTTTATATCGGCGATAAGCTGAATACCTAG
>CAYRXP010000078.1:0-8005 GCA_964428145.1 uncultured Enterobacteriaceae bacterium | reverse complement strand
AATCTCAATTAATCGTTTTGATATTCTCTGGCGCATATTTCATCCAATTAAGTGCACTGTAAGTGCAATCTCAATGAATTACAGGGGATCTTAGAGGATCTCAGTGAACGTCTATGACACTGTAACTAATTGATTAATATGGATTATACGCGTATATTGCTGGAATACAAAAGATTATGGATTCGCACTTTTAATGCGATGGTCGCGCGTTCGAATCGCGCACGACCCACCAATTTTCTTCTGGTCTGGTCTTTGGGGGAACATAATTCCTGACATTACATCCTTGTAAATAGTCGCTCTTGTACATCCATGCACCCGCGACATACATTACATCCTTGTAAATAAAAATTTTCGCCAATAAATAATGGTTAAAATCAGAAGCCAGACTAGAGATAAATATCCCAGCATATGATCATACCGGTTTACCAGGAAATCGAACTGACTACCCGGCATATAATCGCTAAATCTGCCGGTTACTTTCATTGTCATGACGATGCCGGCATGAATACCGATACACATGGCAATGTTTCCATTTCGGATCCGTACCATCGATAAAAGTACACCTAGGACAAGCAAAGTCAGGAAGTGATCAATAATGTTTGGATCAGAAATCCTAAATAATGCCTCCGGCAACATTTCCATGCCGGTATACCAAGTAATTTCTGCTCCTTCTGGCAGTGCCCTGTATTTAAGGAAATGAACAGACGCATACACAAGGCTGGTGAGCGATACAGCAACAAAAGCACCGGTTTTTTTAGTCAGGCTACTGAACAGGGCACCACGAAAAATAGTTTCTTCTATGAAACCAATCACAAGGCCTACTAATGTTGCCTTGATAAAAATTAGAAATAGATTTGACCAAAAATAATCAAGATTCGGTTTTATTTGATAAACACCAAACAGCAACAAAAATAAATTTAGGAATGCCAGGATTAATATCCCCGCGAGCATACCCTGCAATAGATTCCCTAGAAAAACTTCTTTTGAACCACCAAAACCAAAATATTGTCTGGAATACATCTGGTGATATTTTAAATAGAAGCCACTGAATATCAGGCCGCATATCAGTGTCACGTGGCTGACCAGTTTATGAAAAGGATAATCTACAAAGTTTTCCAAAATCAAATGGACGGGATAAGCTAACAATGGACTCAACGTGATTACCAGTGAAACAAGGACGAAAAAACTTACAACGGTGCGCATGAAGGTGAATTGATCCTGAAATTACATTAGCAAAAAATATGTTGCTATTGTATCACGGCTTCTTTTGATTCGGTGTTTCCTTGACTGTCTTGCCAGCTGATTCGCAGGGTGTCCCCCGGGTTTGCACCTGAAAAAGTAAATGACAAATACGGGTTTTTTGAAATCGCACGACTCCAGTCACATGTCATAATCACTTTGTCACCATGATGTATCGTCACGGTCTCTATAAAAAAAGCCGGGATGATGTCGCTGGTATCAGGGTCACGGCTAAAGCCCGTGTCCATGGGATGCTTGAGGATTGCCTGTACGGTTGTCAGGCCATCTTTCCTTGAGGTTCTTATTCTGATCCTGGAAGTCATCAACCGCACCCTCCTTCTATTACTTCCACAAATTTTTTTGTACTAAACAATTTTCCATCTGATTTAACAATGGCAGTAATCGTTGAAGGCTCTCCTACCTTAATTCTTGTCGCAATAAACCCCGCGCACACAGGAGATAGGTTAAAATTCGCAATTAATGGGTTTGGATTCTTTTCAACCAGAATGGTGATCGACTCAACATTTGGCAGATCGGTTTTAACCTTGACGGGCACAACAGCGCCATTCTCAACCAGGTCATGTACGCCGATAGTGATAGCATCGCTGGGCGTGACTTCAAGTCCAGGAAAAAACTCTGCCAAAGCATCTACTTCTGTTTCCGCTGAAAATGCATCTACATTCAAATTGGCAAAAGCAAATAGTGGTTTCAACAAGCCGCCTACACTGGCAAGGATGAACGTGGATCCTGAAAGTAACCGTGAAATAAAATTTCTGCGTGTAATTTTCATTGTCTTTACATAAAAAAATAATATTATGTTGATGACCTAGATTTTAAGTTCTTCTTCCAGCTCGAGTTCATATTCTAGTTGGCTTATTCTTGCGATAATTTTTTCCCTTTGATAGTAATCAAGCTTACTCTCTCGTTTTGCATGAATTAATCGATCAATGGCCAGTTTGGTATCGCCGGTCAAGTAATAATATTCTGCCTTGGCAATACCTGAATTAGCCATCGATCCATTTTGTGCCTCTGCCTGGGCGAGCAAATCATAATAGGCAGGATCAGGCTTTTGTTGACGACGATAGTGATGTAACAAATCACGCGCCTGTTTCGATTGTCCACTATCCAGTAATGTTTTGGCATAGGCAAGAACAAGGGGTCTGTAATCGGGGTAAAGTTGATAGGCTTTCTGGAATATTTCAAGTGCTTCGGTATAGTTTCTTTGTTCTGATTCGATATTCGCTGCGATCAGCATATAGGCAATGTTTTCCTTGTCCCTGGATAATAAAGGCTTTAATTGTTCGCGTGCCAGATAATAATTTCCGGCCTTTGTTAATGCCAGTACATAACCATAACGAACCGGATTCTTTTTATCACTAGGTGTATTTGCTAAACGCTGTTTGAAGGTCTTTACTGCATCTTTAGCGTTTTTATAACTATTGACTTCAATTTTTGATCGTACCAATTCATAACTGGCCGTGTTCACATGGTTAACCTTTGTATATCTTGAAGCTCTGTCTTTTGAATCAGCGATACGAGAGCTTGTCAGAGGGTGGGTTCTGAGAAACTCAGGGGCATTTCCCTGATAAAATTCTGATTTTTGTTGCAACCGTTCAAAAAACGATGGCATACCTTGAGGGTCATAACCAGAACGTGCAAGGAGCTGTATGCCGACACTATCCGCCTCTACTTCGTTTGCCCGGGTAAAATTTATTTGTGACTGAATATTGGTGCCAGTAACAATAGTCAGCGCAGCCAGCCCTGCCTCAGGATTTGCGATAGCGATCAAAATTGCGCCAAGCAATGCAGCCGTTGCCGGTATACTAACCTGACCAGCCCTTTCGAATTGTCTGGCCATATGCCTCTGGGTAACATGGGCAATTTCATGCGCCAGAACACCTGCCAGTTCGCTTTCACTTTTTACGCTGAGGATCGTGCCACTATTGATACCGATGACGCCCCCGGGTGCAGCAAAGGCATTGATGTCCGGATTATCAACAACAAAGAAAGTAAAAGCCAGGCTATTATTGTCACTATTGGCAGCCAATTGATAACCGATTGATTCGATATAGCTTTCTACTTCCGGATCGTCAACAATCGTTGCATGTTGCCTCACGCTACGCATAAAGACCTGCCCAAGGCGCCGTTCGAACTCTGGCGATATGGCACTGCCTGATGAATCACCAATATCCGGCAAATCGAGCTCATTGATGGCTTGCGCACTGTTGCTTGTTAGCAGCAATAATATCAAGATGTAGTAATTTAATTTCACAGTAACGTTGGGTGACTATTCGCTTTACAAGTTCCCTTTCAGTAGCATCTGCTTTCGAGTAACTGTTCCCAGGGCCAGGGTTTTACGTATGGACTTTTGAGCATAAATTTGTCTTTAGAGTCTATCACAAGAATAATAGCTGTATGAGCCCCTATATTAATTCATGTATGAGCATATTGAGTCCAAAATATTTAATAGCTGCGTTACTATGCGCTTGTAATAGAACAACTATTACAAGCACTTAGTGTGCCTTACTCTTAAAAACTTTGAATCTCAATCTGTTTCACCCAGGATAATAGATGTGCCCATGTATTCTCTTTAAGTTAGCGACGAATGATCAGGAGTCAGTAGTCAATGAGTAAAAAGAAAAATGCATTTTATGCACAGTCAGGTGGCGTAACCTCTGTGATCAATGCCACCGCCTGTGGCGTGATTGAGACGGCACGTAGTCATTCAGACAAGATTGCGAATGTCTATGCGGGTCGCAATGGCATCATTGGTGCGCTCACCGAGGATCTCATTGACACGGGGAAAGAGTCCGATGAGGCAATTGCTGCATTACGTCATACGCCATCTGGCGCCTTTGGTTCCTGTCGTTATAAGCTTAAAGGGCTTGACGAAAACAAGGCTGAGTATGAACGTTTAATTGAAGTCTTCAAGGCACATAATATCGAGTATTTCTTTTACAATGGCGGTGGCGATTCTGCTGATACCTGCCACAAGATTTCCCAACTTTCAGAAAAGATGGGTTTCCCCATGCTGGCAATACATGTTCCGAAGACGGTAGATAATGATTTGCCTATTACTGATAACTGTCCGGGATTTGGTTCTGTTGCCAAATATATTGCTATCTCAACCCGTGAGGCTTCCTATGATGTGTTGTCGATGGCCAAGACTTCAACCAAGGTATTTGTCATTGAGGTGATGGGTCGACATGCAGGGTGGATCGCGGCTGCCGGTGGACTTGCGGCGGATGAAGAAAATGATATTCCTGTTGTTATTTTATTTCCGGAAGTAGAGTTTAATCAGGAACGTTTTCTGGCAAGAGTGAAGGAGAATGTTGAAAGTTACGGTTACTGCACCGTCGTCGTGTCTGAAGGTGCGAAGTGGCCGGACGGAAAGTTTCTTGCAGAGCAGGACACACGGGATTCTTTTGGTCATGCCCAACTAGGAGGCGCTGCACCTGTAGTCGCCAACATGATCAAGTATACCCATGGTTATAAATATCATTGGGCTGTGGCAGATTATCTACAACGTGCTGCAAGACACATCGCTTCGAAAACTGATGTCGAACAGGCTTACGCCCTCGGCAAGGCGGCGGTTGAAATGGCGCTTGCCGGAGAGAATGCCATTATGCCTACGGTGGTCCGCACCTCGGATGATCCTTATCACTGGGAGATTGGTAAAGCGGATCTGGCTGATGTTGCCAATGTCGAGAAGCTGATGCCTGCTGAATATATTAGTGAAGATGGTTTTGGAATTACGGATGCATGTCGGCGTTATTTGACTCCGTTGATTGAGGGGGAGGATTATCCGCCATATGAGAAGGGCATGCCGAAATATATTCGCTTGAAGAATATTGGTGTTGTTAAGAAGTTGGAGACTGAATTTAAAATTTAGTTTTTATTTTGTTATTGTTTTTCTACTCTTTCGCATCTAGTTATTTTTTGAATTTTGATTTCGCCTTTTACCGGCGAGTTCATTTTCTTTTAAAAGAAAATGAACCAAAAGAAAGCCTTCCCCCGATAACTCGACCCCAAATAATAATTTGGGGCTTCCCTACATTCATACAATCGCTAACGCGTCGCCCATAGACTCATCCATGATTCGATGGGCTAAAGCGCACATCCCTGTGCGCTTTCCGCTACCGATTGCATTCATTCCGGCAAGTTATTAGGGGACTTAAAAACCACCGACCACAACGAATGTGGCATGTTTATAAAAATCGATCTATTCTGAGACCTTGCTTATCAACAAGTTAATCATTCATAGATATGGACAACAGATTACTTACAATACTACTCGGTGAAGATGATCTTGGAGTTGTAATCCGAGCTCACATCCATATTGAAGAATACATCGAGAAGTTTCTAATACTAAAAACCGACTTCCAATATGTTAAAAAAATGAATCTGGATTTTTCAGAGAAGTTACTGCTAGCAGTTTCTTTAGGGTTTAATAATGATTTGTATGCACCGCTAGTTTCGCTTTCTAATATACGAAACAAATTTGCGCACAAAACGGATTCAGTGCTTACGAAATCTGACGTGAATAATTTATACAAGAGTTTTGCGCCGGAACACAAAGAAGGGCTTCAAGAAATCATTAGGAACAATTCAGATCGACCGGAAGGTCTAGCAACAAAATATGCTGATCTAGCTTTGTCTGAAAAGTTTGTGCTTATGGTCATGTCTCTGGATATTCTGTTGGCTCAGATGATTCACGGTGTAGTACTTCATATGGAAAAAGAAATCGAAAGAATGGAAAGTAATAATGCTTAATAAAGCAATTAAGTCTTTCGCTACGCTCACAGGTTCGTTTCGTGGCAAAGCTGCTTCTCAACCCTTAAGGTGGTTTTCTTCCCTTATATCGTGCCGACAAATCGTCAGGATAGACGATTTGCACGGACATAGTCCGCCACGAAGTGGCAAAGCACATGGATGTACTTTGTGAACAGGTGAATGATTTTAAGGTTATTTGAACAGGACGTTCAAATAAGCGGAACCAAGACAGGAAGTCTTGTTTGCGCGACCTTAGAAAATCATGAAGCTGTGAGGGAAGCCGAAGGGCGCGATATCGGGGCACCGTCTTTCTTGGTTACTTCTTGTGGGGTGAGCAACAAGAAGTAACTCGCCGGTTGAAGGCGAAATCAATTAATTGGAATTACTCTGAATTATCAAATTTACTCAAATTTAGGCCAAAGCTAACTTGATTCCCAGAATCATGGCGCTATAATTCTCGCCCCCTTGAAGAGTCTCTGACCCTCCAAGTGAACAAATTACAACTATCCCCCGAGGAGCACTGCGACGGATTCGAATTCGCCAGGCTTGGGAGATAGCATTTTCAAACGGTGCTCGCTTGATTTGGAGGAAACCCAGATGAGCGTAGCTACTTCCGGTGTATTTTCTGATTATTTTGTTGCTGATCTATCTCTGGCTGAATGGGGCCATAAAGAAATTCGTATTGCCGAAACCGAGATGCCGGGACTGGTGTCAATTCGACAAGAATTTGCCGACATTCAACCTTTAAAAGGTGCGCGCATTGCAGGATCTCTGCATATGACCATTCAAACCGCCGTACTCATCGAGACGCTGGTGGCACTGGGTGCAGAAGTACGTTGGGTCTCATGCAATATCTTTTCCACACAGGATCACGCGGCTGCGGCCATTGCTGATCAAAAGATCCCGGTATTCGCTGTTAAAGGTGAAACACTTGAAGAATATTGGGATTACACCCACCGCATGATGCTATGGGGTGATGGTGGAACACCCAACATGATCTTGGATGATGGCGGGGATGCAACTCTGTTATTGATACTGGGAAGCCAGGCTGAGAAAGACATGTCTGTGTTGGATAACCCCGGCTCTGAAGAAGAGACCGTGATGTTTGCAGCTATCAAGAAAAAAATGTCTGAGGATAGTGATTTTTATTCGCGCACATTGGCAAACATTCAAGGGGTGACGGAAGAAACCACGACCGGCGTTCAGCGTTTATATCAAATGGTCAAGACAGGTGAATTACCTTTCCCTGCAATTAACGTCAATGATTCTGTGACTAAATCCAAGTTTGATAATTTATATGGTTGCCGTGAATCTCTGGTCGATGGTATCAAGCGTGCCACCGATGTCATGATTGCAGGCAAGGTTGTTCTGGTTCTGGGTTATGGTGATGTTGGTAAGGGCTGTGCACAATCGCTTCGTGGTCTAGGTGCAACCGTATGGGTGACAGAAATTGATCCGATATGTGCGTTGCAGGCATCCATGGAAGGCTATCGTGTGGTGCGTATGGATGAAGTTTGTGATCAGGTAGATATCTTTGTCACCGCAACCGGTAACTTTGGTGTGATAAAACACGATCATATGGTCAAGATGAAAAATGAGGCTATCGTTTGTAATATCGGTCACTTTGATAATGAGATCGATGTTGCCGGCCTGGAACAATATGAGTGGGAAGAGATCAAACCACAGGTAGATCATATTATTTTCCCTGATGGTAAACGCATTATTTTGTTGGCCAAAGGCCGTTTGGTAAATCTGGGTTGTGCAACAGGCCATCCAAGCTTTGTCATGTCCAATTCTTTTACCAATCAGGTGCTAGCACAGATAGAGCTATTCACAAAGAGTGACGAGTATGGAAAGGATGTTTATGTGTTGCCAAAACATCTTGATGAAAAGGTCGCTAGATTACATCTGGGACGTATCGGTGCAAATTTAACTCAGTTGACCCAGGCACAGGCTGATTACATTAATGTCACAGTGGAAGGGCCGTATAAAC
>CAYRXP010000077.1:0-8014 GCA_964428145.1 uncultured Enterobacteriaceae bacterium | reverse complement strand
CTTACATCTTATTGAAACCATTTGTATTTAACCACACTCATGACTTCATTTTGTCGATTTCCAAGTAGTTTGGGTATATCTGGTAACAGGTTTTTACCGTTGTCCATGAGTGCCTGATAGAATTACAACTATGAATGATAAAAAAGCGAATGTCTCTTATCAAAATCTTGGCCCGGATGAGATCCTGAATGCAATTGAGAGCACAGGATTGTGCTGTGATGGGCGTATCTTTGCATTGAATAGTTATGAGAACAGGGTTTACCAGATTGGTATAGATGAATCAGAGCCCGTCATTGCCAAATTTTACAGGCCAGCCCGATGGTCAGATGAGGCAATCAGGGAAGAACAGCAATTTACGCTTCAATTGCTTGAACATGAAATTCCCGTGATTGCTCCGATTGTTGATGAACATGGTGAGACATTACATCGCTATGAGAATTTCCGTTTCTCTCTCTATCCCAGGAGAGGAGGTCGCCCTCCAGAACTGGACAACCCTGAACACCTTAAACAATTGGGCAGATATATGGCACGCATCCACAATGTGAGTGCGGCGGAGCCCTATCAGCATAGACCAACACTGGATCCTGAAAGTTTTGGTGCTGATTCTAATGCCTATTTACTCGAGAATGGCTTTATCCCCATTGAACTCGAAACTGCATACCAGACTTTAACCGAAGATATTATGAAAAGGATTTATCAATGTTACGAACGGTCAGGAGATCATAGAATGATCAGATTACACGGAGATTGTCATCACGGAAATATCCTCTGGCGAGATGAATCACCTTTTATTCTTGATTTCGATGATGCCCGGATGGGGCCAGTTATTCAGGATTTATGGATGTTTTTATCAGGTGATCGTGATTATATGACTGAAGGACTGGCAGATTTACTGGAAGGTTACTCAGAGTTTCGCGAATTTGATGTCAGAGAACTGTATTTAATTGAAGCACTCAGGTCTTTAAGGTTAATGCATCATTCAGCATGGTTGGCGCGTCGATGGGATGATCCTGCCTTCCCGATGGCTTTTCCATATTTTAATACCCAACAGTATTGGGAAGATCATATACTGAGCTTACGTGAGCAGGCAGCATTAATGGACGAACCACCATTAGAGTGGAACAGATAGATATCAAAAATAAAAAATGTTAGAAATTCAAGATAGTCCGGCCCGTGAAAGGGGTATTACACAGAAACATGTGTACAACTGGCAATATATTTTAACGATTGCCAGCGAACATAAACGAGAACTTGTTTACGCAAATATCATCGCTATCCTTGCGACACTCGCCAGTTTGCCTCTACCGTTACTAATGCCACTACTGGTTGATGAAGTCTTATTGAATCAACCCGCAACAATTGTTGCAGCAATCAACTCCATCACTCCTGATTCATCGCATGGGCCGACATTTTATATTTCGGTGATACTTGTGCTTACTTTATGCTTGCGGTTGGCTGCTCTGGTGTTGAATGTATGGCAATCCAGACAATTTACCATCATAGCCAAAGATGTCATTTTCAGAATTCGACATGCCTTGTTATCACATTTGGAAAAAGTCTCCATGTCTGAGTACGAAACCCTGGGTTCTGGCACAGTTGCTTCATATCTGGTGACTGATTTGCAAACGGTCGATGAATTTGTTGGTAGTACTATCAGTCGTTTACTGGTCGCTGTTCTGACGGTTATCGGAGTTGCAGTCATATTACTCTGGATGCATTGGCAGTTGGCATTGCTTATCCTGTTTGTTAATCCGCTTGTAATTTCTTTTACGATGATATTGGGAAAGCATGTTAAGGAGTTGAAGAAAAAAGAAAATGCAGCATTTGCAATCTTCCAACAAAGCTTAATCGAAACGCTGGATTCAATTCATCAGATACGCGCCAGTAATCGTGAGCGTCATTACATCATGCGTATTATCGATCAAGCACGCGCGGTCAAGGAACATGGTGCTGCGTTTGCCTGGGAAAGCGATGCGGCGAACCGTTTGAGTTTTGTGGTGTTTCTGTTTGGTTTTGATCTGTTTCGTGCCGTCGCCATGATGATGGTGGTTTTTTCAGGTCTAAGCATCGGACAAATGTTCGCTGTATTTGGTTATCTCTGGTTCATGATGGGGCCAGTTCAGGAGATTCTCAATATACAATATGCCTGGTATGGTGCCAAAGCCGCGCTTGAGAGGATTAACACCTTACCAGAATTACATAGGGAACCTGAATATCGCCACGACAAAAATCCATTTGAGGGCAGTCATACGGTTGGGATCACAATTGAAAATGTCCATTTTGCCTATGGCAATAGCGAGTCAGATGTTTTAAATGGTATTAATCTGAATATAGAGGCAGGAGAGAAGGTCGCACTGGTCGGTGCCAGTGGTGGTGGCAAATCGACACTGGTACAGGTTTTGATTGGTCTATATTCCGTCAGGGAAGGTATGATTTATTATGATGGTATTCCTGTCACAGACATTGGCCTTGATGTTATTCGTGGTAACGTCGCAACAGTATTGCAACATCCGGCATTGTTTAATGATTCCATTAGGACTAATTTAACAATGGGTCGTGAACTCGATGATCGTAGCCTGTGGCACGCCCTGAAAATTACACAATTGAAAGACACTGTAGAGAAAATGCAAGACGGTCTGGATACCATTGTCGGTAGGCAAGGGATACGTTTATCTGGCGGTCAAAGACAAAGATTAGCCATAGCACGCATGGTATTAAGCGAACCAAAGGTTGTGATTCTGGATGAAGCAACATCGGCACTGGATGCCGAGACAGAATATCAACTTCATGCCGCACTGAGTGATTTTCTCAAAGATAGAACCACCTTGATTGTTGCGCACAGGCTGAGCGCCATTAAACAGGCAAGTCACGTCTATGTATTTGAAGCAGGGGTGATCAGTGAACAGGGTAGCCATCGGGAATTACTTTCCCAGGATGGTCTTTATTCAAAACTTTATGGTGTCAGGCAATCAATGAATTAATAGAGACACCCTAAACAGAGATGACGAAAAGTACTTCAGTCTCCTGAAACGCTTCATCAATAAGAAAATATTCACTAAAAGCTCGATGAAAAACCCTCAGATATGTGCGAGACAAGGCAAAAATGGCCGAAAAAGCGCAGTTTATAGATCATAAATGAGCATTTTTAAGGACATTCTTAACATAGTATCGTGCCAGCTGAGGATTTTTCAACAGCTTGTTAGGTCCATTCAGTCAGAACATTCCCCTCTGCATCAGTGAACTTTCCAATTACAATCATAATAAAATCATAAAGTGACCAAAACCCCAGGCCACCCAGGGTAAGTATCTGTGCAATACCAGTACCTATCTTTCCGACATAGAATCGATGTGCCCCGAATATCCCCAGGAAAAAGCAAAGCAAGAACGCAGGTAATATTTTTTTATCCGTCAAGATGATGTCTCCCCTTGTTTATTGGAATTATCCTTAAAAACGATGCTTTCCACCAGAGCAGAAGATATCATCGTAATATATTTAAGCAAGTCCATTTCAAATCCATGACTATATTGATCCTGTATTTTGCTACCAAGGACAAACAAGCCATGCCAGGCAGATTGTTGTACCGGGATGAGTGCAGTCGAGTGGATTGACTCTGTTTCTGCTTGAAATAACGCTTCTATATGTTCTTTTTGCAGGCTGTCACAGAGCGGTTTGTTGTGATGGAACAGCTCGGTAAACATAAAGGCCAGTTTTGAGTTAGCTTCAAGAAAACGGATGCTGGAACAGTCCTCACAGGCAACTGGTTTTTGAAAAACCAGAAACAAAAATTGTTCGGCTTTATAAAATCTTTTTAAACTTTTACTCAGAAGATCATTAAGCGTTTCCAATGAATCAATCTGCATCAACTGTATGGATAAATCGTGTATATTATTCGCAAGTTGTCGTTGATGTACCACATCATCTTCTGATTTCTCCAGATTTTCATTTAAACTGGCGTTTTCAAGACGTAATTGTGCGATTTGATATTCAATCAATGAAAGCACATTAGCCGGGGAAGCAACATTACCGGTATCATGCGGAACGTTAAGTTCAGAAAGTATATCTGTGTGTTCGACAAAAAAGTCAGGGTGATTTCGGAGATATTTAATAATATCTTCAGGTGAATCGGCTAGGTCTTTGCTTAGCGCCATATCTGTATCCCTTGTTTTCATACTAGTCTGAAAATTTTAACTTGGAAACGATTCAATCAGAAAACAGGGTATCCTGCTCAGTCATATATAATTCTAGACTATTTTTAACCGCATTGATAACACCACGAGAAGTAATTGTTGCGCCACTTAACTGATCAAATATACCGGCCTCATCCTTAATAGCCCATGACTCCATTGGAGTTATATCGAATGACTGATTGGCAAATAGTTTCAGCCAGTCGGTTTTATCCTGATGAATATTCCCACCAAGACCCTCTGTCTCCTGGTGTTTTAATACCTGTACACCTGATAGTGAGCCGTCGTAGTGAATACCGATCGAGAGATGGATGGTTCCGTTATAGCCTTTTGCTGGTATCGGCATGAATACCACCCCAACGGGTTGGTCAGATCTTCGTGCTCTGTATACGGTTGTTGTTACCTGATTTCCAGAATCATCAGAATAATTGATGACCTTAAGGTCATCATAAATATTGTTATCAAAATCAGGTGGCATGACTGCACCAATCACCTGTAATTTTTCCATTCTTATATTTTCAGAGATGCGCTTCTTGCTCAGATCATGGGTAATCGATAAAACAATCGCACACAGACCCGCCAAAATAATCAAGGGGAGTAAATTTTTATGTGGAAACTTCATGGTGTCGTTTCGCCAAAAACAACAGGACGCGTGACACTATCGATAAATGGTACTGCGGCGTTCATTATCAATACGGCAAAAGCAATACCATCTGGATACCCTCCCCACGTCCTGATGACATAAGTCAGTATCCCGATCCCGGCGGCGTAAATAATATTTCCACGAGGAGTAGCTGAAGCTGTCACAGGATCAGTGGCAATAAAAAAGGCAGCGAGTAATGTTCCACCGGTGAATAAATGAAACATTGATGAGACATATCTCTCAGAATCATAAGCATGAAAAATAAGGCTTAATAAAAATAAGGTGAATATCAAACTCAGGGGTATTTGCCACTTAATTATTCCCTTGATGATTAACCATACACCACCCACCAGGAAGGAAAGACCAATCCACTCCCAGCCTTTGCCACCCAGTGATCCAAACAGGGGGTTACTGGAAAATTCAGAAATCATCACCATGCCACTTATTTGTGATTTGGCGAATGCTAATGGGGTGGCCCCACTCAGGCCATCGATACTTGCTGGGGGCAAACCAGAGAATATAATTTTCAGGCTTTCGATGAATCCGGCACTACTTTCTATCGCCGGCCAATAATTTAACTCAACAGGGAAACTAATCAACACAAAGGCATAGCCTGCCATGGCAGGATTAAAAATATTGTAGCCGAGTCCGCCATAAAGATGTTTTGCAATAACAACCGCAAAACAAATGCCACTTAAGGTTACCCACCAGGGGGCGAACGGTGTGATTGTTAACGCGAACAATAAACCTGTAATAATGGCACTTCCATCAAACAAAAAATCCTGGATCGGACGCTTTCTGAGAGTCAACATGATCGCCTCGAAAGCCAGAGCGAATAAAATGGCAAGTAAACAGTGCACAAGGACACCCCATCCTAACACCCAAATGGACACAATAATTCCTGGGATAAGTGCAAATATCACCTGTTGCATCACCTCGGTTACTGAGGTTTCTATGTGAATATGAGGCGAGCTTATTTTGTCGATATCACTCATTTTATTTTTATTTTGTTTGGTATGCCTATGTGTTGTTGCAGTGGCAGGATGATTTTGTCGGGAAGTGGCGTGATTAATGATTCCTTTTCATTGCTCAGTTCCTTATAAGTCCTAAGGTTAAGCCCCCCCGGGAATAAGTGTAGCTCCCTGTTAAACTCGCTGTGAACTTCGGTGCTCACCTAACTAACCTGTGACCGCTTGCATACTGATGCAATCCATGGGGCAGGGTGCAATACAAAGTTCACATCCTGTGCATTCCTCTGCAATAACAGAATGCATCTGTTTGGTGGCACCCAGTATGGCATCCACCGGACAGGCTTTAATACATTTAACACAACCGATACAAAGTTCTTCGTCTATAAGGGCAATGTGTTTTTCCTTCTCCAATCCATTCTCAGGGTTTAGCGGTTTGATCTCTCGACCTAATAATTCAGCTAATGTTTTTATAGTTGCAATGCCACCAGGTGGGCACTGGTTGATATCTGCCTCTCTTCGAACTATCGCTTCGGCATACGGTCTGCAGCCCGGGTAGTTACATTTGCCACATTGCGTTTGAGGCAATACAGCAAGAATAGACTCTATATTCACTTGTTGTCCCGTCATTTCAGAAACTCTGGAAACAAGTAACCACTTATCAGGGCCAGTAAAAAAATGATCAAAATGGCGACCATCTATTTCACCAGTCCTGAAAATCCTAGAAATGCCATCGAGATTAAAGCCAATGTAATTAGGGTAATGGAAGGACCTCTAAAGGGTGCTGGTACATCAGCCATTTCCAGTCGCGTATGAATGGCTGTCAGTAGCGCAAGCATGAAAGCAAAACCGATTGCCGTACCCAGACCAAATGCAAAGGAGAAAAACAAATGATGTTGCTCTTGTTGATTCAAAAGCAGGGTGCCAAGGACAGTAGAATTAATTCCCGCAAGTGGCAGAACTATTTCAGAGCTGCGGTTGCAGACAGGGTTTGGCCATGCCCTGAGACCATAGATAATCATAATAATCAACATCACAAATACAAAAGTTTGCAGATGTTGTAGCTGTAATGGAATTAGTATGAACTGTGCCGAGGCCGAGGCAATGACAGTCGTAATTGGTAACAGGATGAGCATGACGCATGAGATGTCACGAGAGACATCACGCCTCTGTGTCGATACCAACGCTGGGTCGGTACCAATAATATGTCCGACGACAATATTGTTAACCAGCGCAGAACTAATCAGAACAAGAAATAATCCTTCCATTCATCCATTTTACCCTCATCTCACTTTATTCTCATTTCACTTTACTTTCATTCCTGGTATTGCACCTTCATCGGGGCTTAAAATATAGAGATCCTTACCCCCTGGTCCTGCAGCAAGAACCATGCCTTCAGAGATACCAAAGCGCATCTTACGTGGCGCCAAATTAGCCACCATCACCGTATGCCTGCCTTCGAGATCCTCGGGTGAATAGGCTGATTTGATTCCAGCAAAGACATTGCGCGTTTCACCGCCGATATCCAGGGTTAACTGAAGTAACTTGTCCGCACCTTCTACGTGTTTGGCTTTGATAATTTTTGCAATGCGCAGGTCGACTTTGGCGAAATCACCGATAGAGATAACATCAGCAATGGGGCCATCATGTAATGGTCCAGAGCTTGGGTTTTTTTCATCGGAAACATTCTCGGTCGCTGTCAGATCTTCTTTGCTTTTTTCTATCATGGCGTCGATATGCTCCTGTTCCACGCGTGTCATCAATGGTTTGAATTTGTTTATTTCATGTGCCAATAGAGGTGTTTGGCTATCTTCCCAGCTGAATGCCTCGACATTCAGAAATTGTTCCGTCTTTTCTGCCATGACCGGCAGCACCGGTTTGAGATAGATAATTAATAGACGAAATAGATTCAGACCCATGGTGCAGATGGCCTGTAATTCATCATCACTATTTTCCTGTTTAGCAATAACCCAGGGTTTTTGGTCGTCAATATATTGGTTTGCCTTATCTGCCAGAGTCATAATTTCACGCATAGCTTTGGAATACTCTTTGCCAGTGTATGCTGATGCAATGCTGTCTCCTGCATTGACAAATCCTGATAGTAATTCAGGCTGATGAATCTCTGCGGCAAGTTTTCCTGAAAATCGCTTTTCGATAAATCCTGAACAACGACTGGCAATGTTGACGACCTTACCGACCAGATCAGAATTTACCCTGT
>CAYRXP010000076.1:0-8047 GCA_964428145.1 uncultured Enterobacteriaceae bacterium | reverse complement strand
TGGAATGTCTTATAAATATCACTGATTCTGGTACTCAGATTAATCTTCCTGGGTTTGAAAGTGGACCCTTGGCTGTTTTTGTCAGGGGCGTGCCGGGCGGTACCCTTGAACAGGTAATATTTCGTTTGAATATATTGCATACCTTATCTGAGATGGGAGTTGTTGTGTATAACAATCCCCGCGGGATTGAGCGAACAGTCGATAAGGCGATGACCAGCTTTCTCCTCAAGCAAGCCGGGTTACCTACTCCAGAAACATGGGTTTGTGAATCAAATGAAAAAGCCGAATTCATTTATCGGCAGGAGTGCGAGCAGGGAAAAAAACTGGTGATTAAACCATTATTTGGTTCACAAGGCATAGGTGTGCATTTACTTGATGGTGATTCCGGGCTGATTCATGATGAAAATTTCGCCGGTGTTTATTATTTGCAGTCCTTTATAGACTGTGGGGATAAAGACTCATTTGATATCAGAGTCTTTGTCATTAATGGCAAGGCGATTGCTGCCATGACACGGCGTAGTCATTCCTGGATCACCAATCGTGCCCAGGGCGCTCAATGTGAACACCTAAAGCTGGATGGTGAATTACATCAACTGTCAGAGGCTGCTGTTAAAGCCGTCGGCATTGATTATGGCGGTGTTGATTTAATTCCTGATACAAATGGACGGTTGCAAGTCATCGAAGTAAACAGCATTCCTGCATGGTGGGGATTGCAGAAGGTCACAGATTTCAATATCGCCTCAAGCTTAATCGACGATATGGTCAATCGACTCAGTCATAGCGATTCACTGACTGTCCTGCCCTGAACAATAGCTTGACCAATGGCCTAAATAAATAGCCTGAGCAATAAGTAAAACAATGATAAGCCAGTCCCAGGCGTCCAGTTTACAGGATGCTGTTATGAGTAGTTTTATCACCGAGGTGAATGCACTAAAACCTGGGAATGTCAGTCCTTATTCCGAAGGTCACGATATGACAGTGGACGATTTCATCAGAAGTGCGGAATTAACCATGCCAATACTGTGTGATCCAGCATTATCGGTTGGGGAACGTGTGCTTGAGAGTGTTAGAGCGACAATTTCCGGAGTCGGTTGCAACACCAATCTGGGTATGTTGTTGTTATTTGCTCCACTGCTTAGGGCAGCGGAGCTTGGGAAATCCTCGTTTCAATCAAATTTGGGCGTTGTGTTGCGCGCACTGGATGCAAAAGATGTAGCTTGTATATTTGAAGCCATTGGCCATGCAAATCCAGGTGGACTCGGAGAGAGCAAAAAATACGACGTGAATAAGAAATTGGAGGACGGTATTACCATTCAACAGGCGATGATGGAAGCTAAAAACAGGGATTCTGTTGCGAAACAATATGTTACAGATTTTATTGATATATTTTCTATGGGATGTAAATGCATAGGAGATTTTGCAGTTCGATGGAATAGTGTAGAATGGGCGGCTGTAGCCTGTTATATGGAGTTTATGGCTGAATTCCCTGATTCACATATCAGGCGGAAATTCGGTCTGGAAGTAGCAGAGCAAATAAAAATAAATGCAGTTCCCATTGCGAGAGCATTTCAAAGAAATGATAGCCCAGAAGATGGCACAGAAATGCTGATGAAGTTTGATGGGGAACTGAAAGAAAAGGGAGCTAATCCGGGGACCAGTGCAGATTTAACTGCGGCGAGCCTATTAGTATTCCATCTGATGAAAGCAGGATTTTAGGATTTTTAGAATTGTTGGCGCACAGATATTTTATCTTTTTACCTGTGCGTCGGCTCATTTGGTCGGGGATGAACTCCCCATATTTTTAAACTACTAGATAGGAAAACAGGCAATGTCTATATTCGGAAAACTGTTTGGCTTTCTAGCTGGAGGAGATAATAAAATGGCAGTCATTGATAGAGTTTTACTTGGTGAAGCATTGGTGGGCGATGGTAACGAAGTCGCTCATGTCGACTTGATAATAGGACCACGCAATAGTGCTGCAGAATCAGCATTCTGCAATGCGCTAACAAACCAAAAAGAGGGGTGCAATGCTCTGATGGCTGTTGTTGCACCAAATCTGGCATGCAAGCCTAATACAATTCTCTTTAACAAAGTAACCATCAAGGGGGCAAAACAGGCTGTTCAAATGTTCGGTCCTGCACAGCGCGCTGTTGCTATGGCAGTAATGGATTGTGTTGAGGATGGCACCATTCCTGCTGATGAAGCTGATGATATCTATATTTGTGTTGGTGTGTTCATTCATTGGGAAGCTGATGACGACACTAAAATCCAAGACTTTAACTACGAAGCTACCAAGCTTTCAATCAAACGTGCTGTGTCTGGTGAGCCAAAAGCTACCGAAGTATTGAGCAAACGTGGTTCTGCAGCTCATCCTTTCGCTGCACACGACTAATAGTTAGTAATAATAATACCAAGCTGTTTTTCAGCAGAGCATTATTATTAAATGCCCCGTTACGGGGCATTTTTTTTTGTGAATTTATTTAGTATTTCGCCTGTTATTTGTTCTGTATGTAACGCAGTTGCAAGGAGCACCCCATCAATACCCATATCATTTAATAAGTTTAAATCAGTCTCATGGCGTACGCCGCCCGCGACGTAAATCTTTCTGTCACCAGCGGTTTTTTTTAGACTGGAAATGAGTTCATAATCTGGCCCATTATCTGAGCCAACACGTGCAAGACTCATAATAATAATTCTGCCTGGCCATAGACCTGTTTTTTGTAACAAATTTCGATCTCCCAGGAATGTATTCGTCTGAAAATCCAATGACAGGATAATATCCGGTGATATTGTGATGATCTCATTCAGTATGTCAGGAGAAATGTTTGTTTCACTGCCAATCACATGTTGTCTTAACAAGGGGTCCTTGAGTTCGGCTGTCGATGATATGCCTTGATCAACCCAGAAAGTCAGTGACTGAAATTTATCGTGTAACTGTTCAATAATCTGGTCATTATTTGATTGTCCTTCGATGGCATCAAGATCAGCAATATAAATTGTTTTAAATGGGTAGGAGCTAATAAAGGCCTGTACAATATCTTCCGGAGAATTACTTTCACAAAGAGATGTTCGCAATGGGCGATAATTTTGGCGCTGGCCTTTGACAGCGTGGACAACCTGACCTCGGCGAATATCAATGACAGGAATAATTTCCATTACAGTAAATCATGCGTTTATTTATTTGTGAGTTTATCACGGGTGGCGGTCTTCAAGACAAAGAGTTGCCTGATAATTTAGTCAGAGAAGGCAACATGATGCTTGATGCACTACTGATTGATCTTCTGGATTCTGGTTTCACAGACATCATTACGACACGTGACAAACGTCTTGACCCTATATTGTTGCCGGTTGAATCGGTCCCGATAAAAGGCGACATCTACCATGTTTGGCAATCTTGCATGAATGACGCGGATGCAGTCTGGATTATTGCACCTGAGAGTGATGATGTATTGTTTGATTTGACGTTAATGGCTGAGCAATCTGACTGTCACGTGTTGGGGTGTTCATCAGAATCAGTGAAATCTGCTAGTAGTAAATTACAGACATCTAAGTTATTGAATAAAAACGATATTTCATGTATTGAAACTGTGTTATTCAAAGATGAAACAATTCCAGAGAGTGAGTGTGGTTGGGTGATTAAGCCAGATGATGGCGTTGGCGGAAAAGATTGTTATTTCTGTGCTAATAGAGAAGATTTAAAACAGTTAAAAGATTCAATTAGCGTAGAACATTTTGTGATTCAAAAATATTTGCCAGGCATTCCAGCAAGTCTTTCAATGATTTGTTACCAGGGGAAAGCACAATTGTTAGCATGCAATGAGCAGCAATTTTGTTTCAAAAATGGCAAAGGCAAATTAACAGAACTTGTTGTTAATGGCATGCAGGAACAGTGGATACAGTTTAATAAGATTGCTCAGAAAATTGCCATAGCCGATACAGGTCTGTTTGGTTACATTGGAATTGATTTGATAGTGCCTGAAGATGGGGTTGGGTCTGAGTCTGTGCCTGTCGTTGTAGAGATAAATCCCCGATTGACGACTTCCTACGTGGGGCTGAGACAATCTTTATCTTTAAATCCTGCAGAATTAATATTGTCCATCTGGCAAAATGGAACTATTCCTGAAGTTCATAAAAAGCAATTTTTACCTGTGAATTTATTTTTGGAAGGAGCAAATGTCGTTTAATACTTATATTGGCTGGGATATTGGTGGTGCACATTTAAAGGTAGCATCGATTGACCCTGATGGTGGTGTGATGTTTGCGGATCAACTGGCAACACCCTTATGGGAAGGTTTAACCAGTCTGGAAAATGCAATGTCAAAAATGCGTAAACAAATATCAGTAGATTCAATAGATTCTGTGACACACACTATCACAATGACAGCGGAGCTGGCTGATATCTTCAAGGATAGGCACACGGGCGTGAAGGAGTTGGCTCGGTTTCTTGCCGATCAGTTCGAAAACGAGCCCTATTATTTGTATGCTGGCGAAAGCGGTTTAATACAGGCCAACAAAGTAGATTTCCATATCACTGATATCGCATCAGCAAACTGGCACGCGACAGCCAGTTTTGTCGCACAACATATAGATGATGGTGTGTTGATTGATATTGGTAGTACGACAACGGACATTATCCCGTTTGCATCAGGAAAATTGGCCAATATTGGTAATACTGATCATGAAAGGCTACGTCATAATGAGCTTGTTTATACCGGTATTATCAGAACACCTGTCATGGCTGTTGTGAATGAAATGTTTTGTGATGGTCAATGGCAAAATATTGCCGCCGAGAATTTTTCAACAATGGCTGATATCTATCGATTAACGGATGAGTTGAATGAACAAGATGACATGATGTTAGCAGCAGATGGTGCAGGTAAAACAAAGTGTGATAGTGCGAGAAGGTTGGCAAGGATGGTTGGATTGGATCTTCAGAATGAAAATGATATTCCCCACGTTAAAGACATGGCTGAGCATGTAGCAGGTTCTCAACTGGAAAGAATCAATGGATCACTTCTGAAAATATTGTCACGACCTGATCTAAAAAAAATAAGCTGTTTAGTTGGTGCAGGCGCAGGTCGCTTTCTGGTGCGCAAGCTGGCCTCAAAGAATAACTTACGCTATATCGACTTTACTGATTTCCTTACTTATCCTAAAGAGGATGAACAAAAAGTGCTGAGTTGTGCTGCTGCGGTTTCAGTTGCACAGATTGCGAGGGTTGCAAGTTGACATTTAGATTGACGGAGTTGCCATATCGCCGCGATTCTTCGCTTCTATTTACGCCCCTTGCAAATGAACATTGGAGTATTTTTCTGGATAGCGGCTATCCATACATTGACCTCGGGCGATACGATATTATTGCTGCGCGTCCCTACATCACGTTGAAGACCTTTGCGGATGAAACAGAAATAGTTTATGCAAATGGAAAGAATGAGCATTCTTCAGACGATCCATTTTCGTTAGTGAAGACATTACTTGGTGAGAATGAGAATAAACTTTCTACAGTTCCTTTTGCCGGAGGTGCATTGGGTTATTTTGCTTATGATCTTGGGCGCAGGATTGAAAAAATACCTGACACATCTAAGCATGATATTAACATGCCAGAGATGGCCATAGGTATTTATGATTGGGCTGTCGTCACAGATCATCAACAACGCAGGACATGGCTCACAGGATACGGAAAAGACGAAAGAACATTCGATGAATGGTATGAGCTACTCGATCTGTTTCAGACAAATACAGAGTTAGTTACATCAAAAACAAGCACACAGGAATTTGAGGTGCGTTCAGATTTACAGGCAAATATGGACGATGAACGTTATGCACGAGCATTCAACAAAATTAAACATTACATCAGAGAAGGGGATTGCTATCAGGTCAATCTGGCTCAACGTTTTGCGATTGATGTTGCAGGTGATCCCTGGCCTGCTTATTTGAAATTACGAAGATTAAATCCTGCCCCCTATAGCAGTTTCTTTAATATTTCTGAAGGAACAGTATTAAGTACATCACCAGAAAGGTTCCTGAAGGTTGATAATGGTCTGGTTGAAACCAAACCAATCAAGGGCACGCGACGGCGTTCATCTGATGTTTATGAAGACAGGGCATTAAGCGAAGATTTGTTGGAAAGTAAAAAAGATCGTGCAGAGAATCTTATGATTGTCGATCTCTTACGTAATGATATCGGGAAATCATGTCGTAGTGGCAGTGTGTCTGTTCCTAGGCTGTTTGCTCTGGAGAGTTTTGCCAGGGTACATCATTTAGTCAGCACCGTCATCGGACAACTTGCTGAAAACACTCATGCCCTGGATTTATTACGAGGTTGCTTTCCGGGAGGTTCTATTACGGGCGCACCAAAATTACGTGCGATGGAAATCATTGAAGAACTTGAGCCCCATAGACGCAGTATCTATTGTGGTTCAGTGGCGTATATCGGCTTTGATGGCAATATGGATAGTAATATAACAATTCGTACGCTGTTGCATCACAAAGATCGGATGTATTGCTGGGCAGGCGGAGGTATCGTCACGGATTCACGACTGGATGCTGAGTATCAGGAATGTTTTGACAAGGCATCCGCATTGTTTGCATTATTCGAAATTGAAAAACCATAATCATGTGGGTCATTAAACTCGGTGGTAGTTTGTTGTCATCAGGTAGCTTGAACGAATGGTTATCAATTATCGTTGAGTTTGGTAAAGGCAAGTTCGTGATCGTTCCCGGTGGCGGAATTTTTGCAGATCAGGTCCGTGAGGCACAAAAAAAGTGGAGATTTGATGATAAGGCAGCGCACCAAATGGCTTTGTTGGCCATGGAGCAAACTGCGCACCTGTTAAAATCTGTTGTACCAGATCTTTCCCTGACAGATTCAATTACAGATATTGAGGAGATCGTTAACCTGAACAAGGTTCCCGTTTGGTTACCATGCAAAATGATTGATACATACCAGGATATATCCTCAAACTGGAATGTCACTTCAGATAGCCTGGCACTGTGGTTGGCCGGGAAGATTAAAGCTGAACACACAATGCTGGTTAAAGCATTAAGTGCCAGTAATAGGAATGCAAGGCAATTATCTGATTTTGATATGGTAGATAAGGCGTTCCCGGAATTCGTGAAAAAATCTGAATCGGGATTGTGGTGGCTTGAAGAGAATGATATTGGCGTGTTCAAAAAAATGCTTAAGGCAAAGGCAGAACCAGAAGACTATCTCAAGTCTGTTGTTTATTAACTAAACGGGGAAGATTGTGTACCAAAGAAAAACGCACCAACCTTATTAAGGATTGGTGCGTTTAAAAGAACTTCACTTTTTAGGAGAAGTTCACTCTGGAATAAGAAAGCCTGGCATCCGGAAGAGGATGGAGACACCAGGCAATAGCCAATTTCCGTCTTGGCTTCCCGCTATTAGGCGGTCACGGTAAAGTCGGTTTGGAGTTGTAAAAGAAGATACTTTTGCCTTCCAATAACAAGCCTTCTTTTGAAGCGCGGTTTTCCCCATTTACATCCCCACTGGTATCGATTGGACGATAGATTTATTTATTCTGGCGATGTATAGCACCACAATAGGCTGTGGTCAAGTGGTAAATAAACCACAATATCATGTGGTATAGGGCTTATTTCAGTAGAAAATCGTGAGATAAAGCCACTATTTCTATTTAATAAACTGTGAATTCCGGAAATTAACAATAAAAACAAGTAGATATGCTTCTTTACCTGGATAATGAACTAAATGTAATACGATATCACCAGTTTAAAGGAGCGGGTAAAGGAGCAAAAAAAAGGACCCGACATATTCGCATGCCGAGTCCGCTGCCAGTTAAAACTTGCTAGCGCCCAGTTTACCATAGTTTTCCCGGACCAGGATAGTAGGTTAGTTCCCTTTACAAGCTGTTTAAATAGTACGTATTATTTAGATTCATCATCGTTATCGTTATTAGAGGAGAGGTGCCGGAGTGTTCGACAAATTCGTTGGGAACGAATTTGAACATCGCGGAGCGATGGCCCCGAAGGGGTGGAACTCATGGATGAGTGGAATAGCGGGGCAGAC
>CAYRXP010000075.1:0-8182 GCA_964428145.1 uncultured Enterobacteriaceae bacterium | reverse complement strand
GGCGGAGGATATGTCCAAGAAAAAATGCAGCGAGTGCCCCTAGCGTCGTTCCAACTAACACGATACGTCCAAACACCAGGGATACGGTTTCTAGTGCGTTTCCAGATTGACTGGAGATGATGAAATCAAACACAAGGACAGCCAGAAGTGCACCCAATGGATCAATAACAATGCCTTCCCAACGAAGTATATTGGCGATCTTCGCATTCGGTCTGACGGTACGAAGTATTGGCACAATAACTGTTGGTCCCGTCACTACGACAACAGCACCAAACAGAAATGCCAACTCATAAGGGAAACCAATTAAGTAATGTGTTGCAACAGCTGTAATTAGCCAGGTGATAAGTACACCGACCGTAATGAGATTGCGAACAACTGATGCCAAGCCTCTTATTTCATCGAGTTTGAGTGTCAAACTGCCTTCAAACAGAATGACTGCGACTGAAAGAGAAATCATAGGGAACAATAGATCTGCAAACAGATCATCCGGGTTTAGCAAACCGGTAACAGGCCCGATAATCATGCCACATAGCAGGAGAAGCAGGATTGCAGGTAGACGTGCCCGCCACGCCAGCCATTGGCATGCGATTCCCATGACACCGATTCCGGCCAATGAAATTAGAATATGACTATCCAATCAGTTACCTCAAAATATATTTTTTGTTATGTGTAAGTTTGCTGTGAATCAAAGGTATGCATACTTGTTTAGTGAAATAGAAATAATTCTGAATGACGTAATGAAATTTTTAAATACACGGTGTGGTGCGTTTGTCAGGCTTATGGGCAGGGCGGTATGACCATACGTATGAAAAGTACAGAGCCGCTTGCTCTGATACCATACTCTCTCTGGATGGCATAGGCTTCCCGTTCCCTTCTTGCGTGATCTTCACAATTCGTGTTGTCAAATTTACCACTAAGATCCTGCAGGTAATGAACAAATTCATGAACCAACATACTTCGTGTCATTACATCAGTTTGTTGTGACAATCTGTCATCCATGTATATCGTGCCATTATTGTCATACCAGGCAAGAATGCTACATGGCCTGCCACCGCATGCTTGCTCATGGAAATAAGCCTCAGGTTTATATTCAACTGCAGGAAGCTGAGCAGGGGCAGAATAACTACTTAATGTGACCGCCCAGCTGAGTAGTACTTTAAGCAGCTGTGCAGTTTCCATATCGATATTCTGGTTTGTTCAATAGAAATGTAATCAGTCAGGTCGCCTAAATACCAAAGTGGCATTGGTACCACCGAAACCAAAACTATTTGACATGATTGTATTCAGACCGGCATCATCTTCTCTTTCTGTCACAATTCGCATGCCGGTAGCACCTTCATCCAGTTCACTGACATTCGCAGACGCACTGATAAAATCATTCTCCATCATCAATAATGAGTAAATCGCTTCATTCGCACCTGCTGCACCAAGACCGTGACCTGTCAAGGATTTTGTACCGCTGATTCGGGGTGATTTCTCGCCGAAGACTTCTTTTACAGCGTTAAGTTCGGCAATATCTCCTGCGGGGGTACTGGTCGCGTGCGTATTGATATAATCAATAGGTGTATCGACCGTTGAAGTCGCTTGTTGCATACAACGCATGGCACCCTCACCAGAAGGTTTGACCATGTCTTCACCATCTGAAGTCGCACCATAACCGACTACTTCAGCAAAGATGTACGCATTTCTCTGTAATGCATGTTCCAGTTCTTCAAGGACAAGCATTCCCCCGCCACCCGAGATAACAAAACCATCACGATTTGTATCATAAGGGCGTGATGCGATTTCCGGTGTTTCGTTATATGTCGAGGAAAGTGCCCCCATACTGTCGAACAGGAGCGTGCTGGTCCAGTGAACCTCATCACCACCACCCGCAAATATAATATCTTGGTTCCCTGCCTGAATAATTTCATAAGCATTGCCAATACAGTGTGCACTCGTTGCACATGCGGAGCTAATAGAGTAATTCACTCCCTTAATCTTATAGGCAACGGAAAGGCACGCACTTGTTGTGCTTGCCATGATTCTTGGCACCATCGTCGGCCCTACCTTACGTGCCCCTTTTGAACGCATTATATCAACAGCTTCAACTAGATTTTGGTTTGAGCCACCACCTGAACCGGTTATTAAACCAACTCTCGGGTTTGAGATTTGATCTCCACTCAGGCCTGAAACCTCTATTGCCTCTTTCATTGCCAAATAGGTAAAGGCTGCGCCGTCACCCATGAAACGTCTTAGTTTTCTATTAATCAATTCGTCAGGATTGAGCCGGATCGGACCGTGTATGTGGGATCGAAATCCCAGCTCTGCGTATTTTTCGCAGTACTCAATACCGGATTTACCGGTTTTTAGTGACTCGGTGACTTCTGCCCTGTTATTTCCAATACTGGATACAATACCGAGGCCAGTAATTACGACACGCTTCATTAAAAACTCCTCGTTCAAAAACCTTCTGTTGATTCAAATAATCCTACGCGCAAATCTTTTGCAGTATAAATTTCCTTGCCATCAACGGCCATTGTTGCATCTGCGACGCCCATCACTAGTTTCCGCAGGACGAGCCTCTTGATGTCAATACGGTATGTCACCAAAGTTGCATCGGGCAACACCTGGCCAGTAAATTTTATATTGCCTGCACCCAGTGCTCTGCCTCTTCCTGGCGCGCCCGTCCATCCTAAAAAAAATCCCAGTAATTGCCACATAGCATCCAGCCCCAGGCAGCCAGGCATCACCGGATCGTTATGGAAATGACACTCGAAAAACCAGAGGTCTGATTTAACGTCCAGTTCAGCAACGACCAATCCTTTTTGAAATTTTCCACCTTCATCACTAATACTGGTGATTCGATCAAACATGAGCATCGGAGCCGCAGGCAATTGTGCATTCCCTTCCCCGAATAACTCGCCCTTACCTGATGTAATCAGGTCTTCATAGGTATATTTATTTTTTTTATCCATATCCACAATAGTATCGCATGTGAAACACGCTTGAAAAACCTGTTTATAGATGAATATATAGAGAACCTCTGCTGAAGAAGCAAGTCATACAGTAGGTCATACGGGTCGTAAGGGTTAATTAAACTGTGTTAGAAGATGATGCTGTAAAATCGAATACACTGTCAATCAGGTTCTATTTCCTGTCTCTGTGCCTCATTTGTGTGGCTGCGTATGCGCTGGTGATGAAATCAAGTGTCTTCGCGGATTCAGAGTTACGTAAAAACATAGAATGGAGAAAAACAGATTTCTCGAAGCGTAGTGTAAGTATTGAAGAGATTAAATCCGGCGGCCCGCCGAAAGATGGTATTCCTGCCATAGATAACCCAAAATTTATTTCTATCAAACAAGCCGATCAATGGTTAAACAGCCAGGAGCCCGTAATCGTCCTTACACTCAAAGGGCAGGTGCATGCGTACCCACTGCAGGTGTTGATTTACCATGAAATAGTTAATGATGAACTAGCCGATATTCCGGTAGGCGTTACCTTCTGCCCGTTGTGCAATGCCTCAATTATTTTTGATCGCCGGGTTGAAGGAAGAGTGCTGGATTTCGGTGTCACGGGGAAGTTGCGCAAGAGTGACATGATAATGTATGACAGGCAGACAGAATCCTGGTGGCAACAATTTACCGGAAAAGGCATTGTTGGCGAATATACCGGGACGGTGCTGAAACAGATACCAGCGAGTATTGTTGCCTATGGTGATTTCAGAGAGTCATATCCAACGGGTCTGGTGCTCTCTAAAAAGACTGGATATCTCAGACCTTATGGCAGAAACCCCTACAAGGGTTATGATCGAGTAGGTGGTTCTCCATTCTTATTCAAGGGGAAAACGGATGGGCGATTGCCCGCTATGGAGAGAGTTATATTCGTCCGTCATGGTAAACAACATCGTCTATACCCTTTTAGCCTTGTTAATGAATTAAATGTTATAAATGATGAGTTGGGTGATTTGAAGATTGTTATTTTTGGAAAACAAGGGACCTTGTCAGCACTAGACGCAGAAAAAATAAATAGATCAAGGATAATAGTTTCCGCTACAGCATGGTCAAGACGCCTAGACGGTAAGACATTGACCTTCGAGTTTGCCGACAATCGAATCAGAGATAAAGAAACGGAGTCGCTGTGGAGTATCCTTGGAAAGGCAGTCTCTGGGTCATACGAGGGGCAACAACTTCACAGGGTAGATAGTGGCGTGCATTTCGCATTCGCGTGGCTGGCATTCAATCCGGATTCAGATATCTACGAGGGCCCCTGATTCACTATTGTTCTTCTCTGGTATTTTTCCACGCATATTGCACTTCTCTTGACACTGATCTCTCGACCGTTAGACTCCCTGCAGTGCACAAAAACTCAGGATATTTGAATGTCAGCAGATAGCATTTTGAACAACAGAAGAAAGAGTGTCGGTGTTAAAGTTGGCTCCGTGATCATTGGCGGTGGTGCGCCTGTCGTTGTACAGTCAATGACGAACACAGACACGGCCGATGCTGAATCAACAGCGAGACAGGTACAAGAACTGGCTGCTGCTGGTTCCGAACTGGTTCGGATTACCGTGGATACAGAAAAGGCGGCTAGTCAGGTTGCTTCAATCAAAGAAAAACTGGAGTCCATGGGGTGCCATGTACCTTTGATCGGTGATTTTCACTATAACGGTCATACGTTGCTTGAAAAGTATCCTGATTGTGCTGCGGCCCTGGACAAATACCGAATTAACCCAGGCAATGTGGGCTTTGGTAAGAAAAAAGATAGTCAGTTTGCCGTCATGATTGAAAAGGCCATCCAATACAACAAGCCGGTTCGTATTGGTGTGAACTGGGGCAGTCTGGATCAAAAATTATTAACCCAAATGATGGATGACAATGCCGTTCTGGCAGAACCTCATGATGCCGATGATGTGATGCGTGAGGCTTTGATAGTCTCGGCATTGAACAGTGCTGAAAAGGCTGAAGAGATTGGTTTAGCACGGGATCAAATTGTCCTTTCATGTAAAGTCAGTGGTGTGCAGAAACTTATTTCGGTTTATCGCGAGCTTGCTGTGCGATGCGATTATGCGATTCATCTAGGCCTTACTGAGGCAGGCATGGGGTCTAAGGGGATCGTAGCCTCGACTGCGGGGATGGCAATACTGCTACAGGAAGGTATTGGAGATACAATTCGTGTGTCGTTGACGCCAGAACCAGATGGTGACAGAACGAATGAGGTCATCGTTGCCCAGGAAATGCTGCAAACTATGGGATTGCGATCCTTCACTCCTTTGGTCACAGCGTGCCCGGGTTGCGGCAGGACAACCAGTACCGTGTTTCAGGAACTTGCAAATTCAATTCAGGCATATGTACGCAGTCAGATGCCAATCTGGCGAGAGAAATACATTGGCGTGGAGGAGATGAATCTTGCCGTGATGGGATGCGTTGTGAATGGTCCTGGTGAAAGTAAACATGCGGATATCGGAATCAGCCTGCCGGGAACGGGGGAGACACCCACAGCACCGGTGTTTATTGATGGCAAGAAAGCCATGACACTCAGAGGCGATAACATTGCTGAGGAATTCCGTGAAATCGTGGATAAATATATTGAGGGTCATTATTCCCAGAGATGAGTTTTGAGGGCGATATTTTTGGGTGAAATATTAAAAAAACTGAATAAGAAGAAAATCGATGTCTGAAATTAAAACATACCAGGTTCCTGAATCTGTTAAAAAGAATGCTCATATCAGTAACAAGCAATATCTTGAAATGTATCAGCGGTCAATCGATCATCCTGATGAATTTTGGGCAGAGCAGGCTGAGGTTTTTGTAAGCTGGACTAAGCGCTGGGATAAAGTTCAATCAGGGGGCTATGAGGATAACGTCAGTATTAAATGGTTTGAAGGGGGTAGGCTGAATGTTTCTTATAATTGCCTCGATAGACATCTGGAAACTCGTGGTGATCAGGTTGCAATCCTTTGGGAAGGTGACGATCCCGACGTCAGTAGAGAGATCACCTACAAGGAATTACATGAAGAGGTTTGTCGTTTTGCCAACGTCCTGAAAGGCAGGGGCGTCAAAAAGGGAGACTGCATCTCTATCTATATGCCAATGGTTCCAGAGGCAGCTGTTGCCATGCTGGCATGTACACGCATTGGTGCAGTTCACTCAATTGTTTTTGGTGGTTTCTCTTCGGAAGCATTAAAAGACAGGATTCTGGATTCTGACTGTCGGGTGGTCATTACGGCCGATGGGGGCTTTCGCGGTGGGATGACTATCCCACTTAAGGAAAATGTAAACAAGGCGTTGAAAGCCTGTCCCAATGTTCATACTGTTGTGGTTACAAAAGTGACTGGCAATGAGATTGAATGGAATAACGATCAGGACATATGGTATGCCGAATCTGTCGCTGATGCTTCTGCCGATTGTCCGCCTGAGGAGATGGATGCAGAAGATCCTTTGTTTATCCTCTATACCTCTGGTTCGACAGGTAAACCAAAAGGTGTGTTACATACAACGGGGGGATACTTGCTGTATGCCGCAATCACCCATAAGTATATTTTTGATTATCATGATGGTGATATTTATTGGTGTACTGCTGATGTTGGGTGGGTAACAGGCCACACATATATTGTCTATGGGCCGTTGTGTAATGGGGCGACGACCCTGATGTTTGAAGGTGTCCCGACTTATCCGGATGCGGGTCGATTCTGGCAAGTTGTTGATAAACATCAGGTGAATATTTTCTACACAGCACCGACAGCAATCCGCGCCCTCATGGGGGCAGGTGATGAGTTCGTTACAAAACACAATCGCAAGAGTTTGCGCATACTTGGTTCTGTCGGTGAACCCATTAATCCTGAAGCATGGGAGTGGTATTATCATGTTGTGGGGAATGGAAATTGTCCGATTGTGGACACCTGGTGGCAAACTGAAACAGGAGGTATTCTGATTACGCCATTACCTGGTGCGACTGATCTAAAACCGGGTTCAGCAACACGACCATTCTTTGGCGTTGAACCTGCGATTGTCGATGAGCAGGGCAATGAGTTGGGAGGCGCAGTATCAGGTAATTTGGTTCTCAAGCGCTCATGGCCCGGACAAATGCGTACAATTTTTGGTGATCATGATCGATTTATCGAAACCTATTTTAAAATGTATCCTGGAAAATACTTCAGCGGTGATGGTGTCAGGCGCGACGAAGATGGTTATTACTGGATTACCGGTCGAGTCGATGATGTGATCAACGTGTCAGGACATCGAATGGGTACGGCAGAAGTTGAAAGTGCACTGGTACTCCATGGTGCGGTCGCGGAGGCTGCAGTTGTTGGTTATCCGCATGATATTAAAGGTCAGGGTATTTATGCCTATGTGACGTTGATGTCCGGGGTTGAAGCAAGCGAAGATTTGAGAAAAGAATTAGTGCAACAGGTACGCAATGAGATAGGTCCCATTGCATCTCCCGATTTATTGCAGTGGGCGCCTGGATTACCCAAGACACGTTCAGGGAAAATCATGCGACGGATCTTACGTAAGGTTGCAGAAAATGAGCTAGAAACATTGGGGGATACCAGCACGCTGGCTGATCCTTCGGTTGTCGAACAGCTGATTAACAACCGACTGAACAAGTAGGACTGTATTACTTTGGGTAGAGTCAGCGAAAGAGAAAAACCAAGACTACTCTAAAGTACCCAAGGAACAAAAAAATTCAGATAATTTCTAGAATATGGATTGACAAGTTTATCTCAAAGCGTTATGTTGCGATGCAATATATTGCAATGCACAAATCCAGGAGATAAATTATGCAAAATCAAATAATTGACCAGTTGACAACTGCTTCAACAAAATCATACGAAACAATAAAAAGGCTGGGCGAAATCAATTCCAGTGCTATCCGAAAATTGACTGATTTACAGTTTGATTTCATCAGCATGAGCATGGAATCTGGTATTGAACAGGCTAAGTTGTTGAATAACATGCAAAATGTTAAGGATATCTTTGCCGCAGGATCCGAGTTTGCGAGCGAATACAACGAAAAACTGATGGGTATTACCCGTCAAACTGTGGAAATCTTTTCTGAGTCACGCGATGAGGCGGCAAACCTGATTGAAAAAACAGTGGCTTCCCAAGTTGTATCTTCAAAGCAAGCGCCTGCGAAAGTAGCTAAAAAACCTGCTGCTAAAGTAGCTACGAAGAAATCAGCGCAATCACAGGGATAGTAC
>CAYRXP010000074.1:0-8315 GCA_964428145.1 uncultured Enterobacteriaceae bacterium | reverse complement strand
TTAATTGTTTGAGACATATGCTCTCTTCTCATATTGAGTTTGGGTATAAACCGGAGTGACAACAATAAGCAGAGAACACTTCAAATACAATAGTCCGCTATCGCGGAGCATTAAAAAATGGGGATATACTGTCTTCAGGCCTCTGTGTATGGCCGCTTATCGACTCTTTCGCGTAATTCCTTACCCGGTTTGAAATGGGGGACATGTTTAGCCGGAAGTGAAACTGGCTCACCTGATTTTGGATTCCTGCCCACACGAGGAGGACGATAATGCAAAGCGAAGCTGCCAAAACCTCGGATCTCTATTCTTTCACCATTGGACAGTGTCGTTGCCATGTGTTCGAGAATCGTCTTCACGGCTGATTCAACGTCCCTGTAGGCCAATTGTGTTTGTCTTCTAGCGAGTGCTTCTATGAGTTCTGATTTAGTCATCAAATTTTTCTCAATTTCTATACAAGACCGCTTCTTGTGTTACCACCAGACACTACAGTCATGGCTCTCATGATTGTCCGGCTCCCCGTGTTCCTTAACAATTTCAATACTTTACATCATATGTGTCCTTACTTCTACAGCAGAGACACAGTTTTTTTATTATTTATCCAGGTGTTCTTTTAACAAATCGCCCAGTTTACTTCCTGCAACCTCGGAACCTGTACCATACTCTTCCACAGCAGCAGCTTCGTCATCAGATTCCTTTGCTCTGATTGATACATTAATAGAACGCTTTTTACGATCAATTGCAGTAATTTTAACTTCCAGTTCGTCGCCTGCCTTTACCTCGGTACGCGCATCATCAACTTTTGCACCCATCGAAATCTCTGAAGATTTCATATAACCCTCGACACCCTCTGCCAATGTCAGGGTAACACTTCTCATTTCAACACTTTCTACAACTGCCTTTACGATAGATCCTTTCGAATTTTCAGCAACATAATTTGAAAATGGATCTTTTTCCATTTGCTTCACACCCAGAGAAATACGTTCTCTTTCTGCATCCACTGCGAGCACAACTGTCTCCAGTTCGTCTCCCTTACTATATCCATGAATTAACTCTTCACCAGTGCCTGACCAGGTAATATCAGAAAGATGAACCAGTCCATCAATATCACCCTCAAGCCCGATAAAGATACCAAAATCGGTAATGGATTTAATTGTACCTACAACTCTATCACCCTTGTTATGGGTCGCAGCAAACCGCTCCCATGGATTAGGCTGACACTGTTTCATGCCAAGAGAAATACGGCGCCTATCAGCATCGATATCCAAAATAACAACATCTACTTCTTCTGCAACCTGTACCAGTTTTGATGGGTGGACATTCTTGTTTGTCCAGTCCATTTCGGATACGTGGACGAGTCCTTCAACACCCTCTTCTAGTTCAACAAAACAACCATAATCTGCAAGGTTGGTTACTTTTCCGCGGAGACGAGCACCTTCAGGATAACGCTTACCTAAATCACCCCACGGATCATCACCCATCTGCTTAAGGCCAAGTGAAACACGATTGCGCTCTCGGTCAAATTTCAACACCTTGACTTCAATTTCGTCACCGACGGTCACTATTTCGCTTGGGTTTTTAACTCTTTTCCAGGCCATATCAGTAATATGAAGTAATCCGTCAACACCACCTAAATCAAGAAAAGCACCGTAATCTGTGGTGTTTTTCACAATACCCTTAACAACCGCTCCTTCCTGTAAGGATTCAAGTAATTCAGCACGTTCTGTTGTGTTTTCGGTTTCTACCACTGCACGACGCGAAACAACAACATTGTTTCTGCGTTGATCGATTTTGATAACTTTAAATTCCAGCTGCTTGCCTTCCAGATAGGTGGTATCCTTTACTGGGCGTACGTCGATAAGTGAGCCTGGGAGAAATGCCCTTACCTTATCAATATCAACGGTGAAACCACCTTTGACTCTTTCAGAGATTACACCTTTTACGATTTCGTCTGCTTCATGCGCTTTTTCCAGCGCTGTCCAAGCCATTAATCGTTTTGCTTTATCGCGTGATAGTCGTGTTTCGCCAAAACCATCTTCTACAGCATCCAGAGAAACGTCTACTTCATCACCAATACTCACCTCGATCTCACCATTCTCATCAAAAAATTGTGAGGCCGGAATGAGTCCTTCGGATTTGAGTCCTGCGTTAACAACGACGGTGTCCTGACTAATATCTACCACCGTAGCGCTGACGATGGAACCTGGGCGCATTTTGCCCTCAATTTGACTTTGTTCAAAAAGTTCGGCGAAACTTTCACTCATGAAAAATAATTACCTCTGCTCCAGTTCTGTCTTTCCCAGTTCTGACATATCATGGGCTGGTGAGTCTATGCAGATACATCACTGCATAACTGTTAGTTAATAAAATTAGTCAATCAACTACTCATCACCTCACACTTAACACTTCGAACAAGAATCTGGCAGGGTCTCCCGAACCAGTTTTTCTATCTTCTGTATCACAGTTGAGATTTCCAATGTCGTTGTATCGACAACGATGGCATCGTCCGCAGGCTTCAGTGGTGATATAGTTCTCTGACTATCCCTTGTATCTCTCTCGGCTATATCAGCCGTGAGGCGCGGGAGATTAACACTAAACCCCTTCTGTTTCAACTGCTTATACCGCCTTTTGGCACGTTCAGTAGCGGAAGCGATAAGATATATTTTTAGTGGGGCATCGGCAAAAACAACTGTCCCCATATCTCGTCCATCAGCAACCAGCCCCGGCTTTTGTCGAAATTTCCTCTGTCTTTCCAACAAGGCAGACCTTACTTCAGGCAAAGCGGCTATTTGTGATGCAGAATTACCACACTCCTCTGTCCTTATTTCCTGACTGATATCATTGCCTTCAAAAATAACCGTAACATCCTTTCCCGGCTGGGGCCTGTCAAACACGACATCCAATGATTCGGCCAGTTCAGCAATGACTGGTTCATTATTCGTTTCAAGATGATGTTTTTCGGCGGCAACTGCGAGAATCCTGTAGAGGGCACCACTATCAAGAAAATTCCAAGCCAACCAGTTTGCCAAATGACTACATACCATGCCTTTCCCCGCGCCACTTGGACCATCAACTGTAATTACGGGAATTTCAGACATTTAGACTTGTTCCTGAACAAGCAGATCAAGACCAACATTTTTTGCGATATCAACAAAACCAGGAAAAGAAGTTTCAACATTGATGCAGTCTTTAATCGTGATAGGTGCCTTGGCATTCAAACCTGCGATAGAAAATGCCATGGCAATTCGGTGATCAGTGAAGCTATTGACCTCGCCTCCTGCAATCGTGCCACCAGTCACCGTCATTCCCGCCTCCTTTTCTTCAACCTCAATGCCTAATGTTTGTAACCCTTCGCTCATTGCTGTGATTCTGTCACTTTCCTTAACACGTAATTCTCCCGCACCAGTAAGTCTAGTCACACCTTTTGCATAGGCGGCGGCCACCATAATGACAGGAAGCTCATCAATCGCTGCAGGAACCCTCGATTCTGGGATATCGATTCCATGTAATTCGGATGTTCTTACCTGGATATCAGCAATGGGCTCTCCACTGACCAGTTTTTCATTCAATAATGTTATGTCTGCACCCATCTCTCTTAATATGTGAATAATGGCATCTCTGTTTGGGTTAATGCCGACATTTTCGATAATTATATCTGAGTCTTCAGCAATGCAGGCACCGACCATAAAAAAAGCAGCCGATGATATATCTGCAGGAACCTCAATACTCGTGCCTCGTAACGTTCCACCGCCTTCAAGAGAAATCGTATTCCCGGCACACTCAACTTGGTAAGCAAATTGCTTCAGCATCCGTTCAGTATGATCGCGCGTTGCGACTGTTTCATGAATACGTGTCCTGCCTTTTGCACTCAAGCCAGCTAACAGCAAGCTGGATTTTAATTGTGCACTCGCCACCGGCATTTCAAAGTCTATTGCAGTTAAACAGGCGCCGCCCTTGATATGGATAGGTAAGGTGCCGTCTTCTGAGCAAGTGATCAAAGCATGCATTTTTTGTAGAGGATCAATAATTCTTCGCATGGGCCGGGACATTAATGACTGATCGCCGGTCAATTCACATTCAATCCCGAGCCCTGCAAGTAAACCAGAAAGCAAACGGACGGATGTGCCAGAGTTACTCAAATTCAGTACTTTCCCAGGCGGTGAAAGGCCGCTCTTGCCAACCCCACTAACTAGAACCTCGTTTTCTGAGGTGTGTTGGATTTCAACCCCCATCGCCTTAAACGCTGCCATGGTTGCCAATGTATCTTCACCATCCAGAAACCCCGCGATACGACTTTGTCCATCCGCAATGGCAGCCAGCATTAATGCGCGGTGTGAGATTGATTTATCTCCTGGCACACTAAACTTACCGCTAAGTTTGCCGCCAGGTGAAATGAAGTAACTAATCATCCTAGATTCCGCAGTTGGACTGGGTTTAGGGTGCGACGGTTTGGTGTGGATACGATGTGCCATTCCTTAAGAATAATTGACGGTAGGTGGGAGAAAATCCGAGGCTGCTGGCCATTGAAGAGAATTTTAACCTGCCTAGACGCACCCCAAGAGTATTTATTGGGGCGTGCCATTGGCCCAGTAGGCGCCTTCACCCACTGGGTGAATTCAGGCAAAGACAATAAAGTGAATATATTCATTCAATGTTAACGATGATACGTAGCTGTCAACTGCGGAATCTAGGATCATGTCTTGGAACCATATTATTGACAGATGAGAACGCGTGTATTATTCACGGTCACTATTCAGGAGAATCGTTTCGCTTCTTTCTTTGATCAGTAAACTTATCTCTTGAAGTCTTGGCCCTTTCAAATATATTCAGCAACGCATCACTATCGTCATTCTTGATGGCTTCTCTGATACTATTTAGATGCTGATCGAACTGGTTCATCACCTTCAGGAGTTGTTCGCGGTTTGAAAAACATATGTCGTGCCACATACTTGGATGACTCGAAGCGATCCTAGTGAAATCTGCAAAACCACCCGCTGCAAACTCAAAAATCCTATCCCGTTCCTGCATCCCTGATAAACAATCAACCAGTGCATAAGCAAGCATATGTGGTAGATGGCTGGTTGCTGCCAGGATCCCGTCATGTTGTTCCACATCTAAACTAACGACTTCTGCACCAGTCAGTTTCCACATGTCAATAATAACATTCAGCGCTTCATGTTCTGTATCGGCGACGGGTGTGAGTATAACGCGATGCGCATCAAATAATTCTGCAAATGAGGCTTCGACACCGCTCGCTTCTTTACCTGCAATAGGATGTCCGGGGACAAACCGCGTAAACATATCCCCCAGGTTCCCTCTCGCGGATTCGACAATTTTCCCTTTCGCACTTCCGACATCGGTGATAATAACAGTCTGCTTGAGGGAATCTGACATGGCCGCAAATATTGAGTCAGCCGTTGATAGCGGTGTTGCTAATACGACAATATCGGCATCATTCACGACTTCTGTAATATTCAGACTGTAGGTATCTATTACACCCAACTGGACAGCTTTTTTCAGATTATTTTCATTACGTCCATAGCCGACAACTGTCTCTACCGCGTTGACTTTTTTCAGTGCGCGCGCGAGTGATCCACCAATTAAACCGACACCTATGATTGCTATTCGCCTAGCTATAAGATTGGCTATCATGGCACTGCGCTCATTCCTGTTAATACTTTATCAAGTGCATTGATAAATTTCTCATTCTCTTCTTCCAGACCAACGGTTATCCGGAGATGATTTGGCATACCATAATTATCAACTGGTCTTACGATAACACCTTCATGGAGTAGTTTTTTGTATATTCCCACGCCGGATTGTTTGACATTAATACAGATAAAATTTCCGACTGAGGGAATGTATTGCAGTCCCATTCTATCGAAAGCACTTGTCAACTGTTCCATTCCAGTCTGATTCAATTTGACACTCTGTTGCAGATGTTCACTATCAGCCAGAGCTGCCTCAGCGGCAGACAAGGCCAGACTATTCACATTAAAAGGTTGCCTGACCCGGTTCATCAGATCGGCGATGTCTTTGTGTGAAATACCATAACCAATTCTCAGGCCAGCAAGACCAAAAGCCTTCGAGAAAGTGCGAGTCACGAGCAAATGTGGAAATTCATTCACCCATTGAACACAATTGGGATAATCATCCTCTTGTACATATTCAAAATAGGCTTCATCCAGAACAATCACCATATGTTCCGAACTTGACTCAAGCAATGTCCTTAATGTTTGTTTATCCAACCACGTTCCAGTTGGATTATTCGGGTTTGCAATAAACATGACTCGTGAGTTTTTATTGATCGCCGCCTGCATCGCGACAGCATCATGTCCCCAATCTTTCGCCGGAACCACAACCGCCTTCGCTCCAACCGCCTGTGTCACCAGGGGATAAACGGCAAAAGCATGATCTGAAAAAATAATTTCATGTTGTGGTTCAGTAATTGCCCTTGTAATGAGTTCAAGAATTTCATTTGAACCATTGCCTATTGTGATCTGATCTACGTTGACGTCATGATACTTTGCCAACGCCATTTTTAGACCATGGGCATTACCATCTGGATACCTGGATATCTCTGATGTGGATAATATGGCTTGCTTCGCTTTCACTCCCGGCCCGAGTGGATTTTCGTTTGAGGCCAACTTGATGATTTTATCAATATCAAGCTCGCGTTCCAGCTCACCTACGGGTTTACCTGGTTGATAAGGCTGCAAACCAGCAACACCGGGAGTAGCCAATTTGAACAAATCACAGGCCATCATCTTCCAGCTAAATCTATTAAAGTTGGGCCCATCAGATATGAATCCACTAGACCCAGGTAATCTCCAAATATTTTTTCACGTATGAAGTTTGACATTTTTTGCAAGCAGGATGTAGTTAACAATGCTGCATGTCACAATACGGCCCATTACAAGACAGCACGGGGATACGAGCCTAACAATTTCACCATAGAGGCACGGCCATTAAGCTTGTCCAGAGCAAGTGCCACTGAAGCTTCTTCAGCATGGCCCTCAATATCGACAAAGAATACATATTCCCACATGCCCTTACGCGATGGTCGTGATTCAATACGGGTTAGACTAACGCCGTTATCAGCAAAACAGGCAAGCATCTCTTGCAAGGCTCCAGGTTTGTTCGGCGTTGTAAAAAGTAAGGAAGTCTTGTCATCGTCACTGGGCAAGGTCTTGTGCTGACCCAAAACGAGAAACCGGGTTGTATTGTCGGTTTCATTCTCGATATTTTTCATCAATACCGTAAGCTTATAATTTTCGGCTGCTGTTTCACCTGCGATGGCCGCAGTATTTTCTTCGCCCGCAGCAAGACGTGCTGCCTCGGCATTACTGCTCACAGAGATACGTACTGCTTTTGATAGATGGACATCCAGCCAGGCGCGACATTGCGCCAATGATTGTTGATGCGATAAAACGCGCGTAATCTGGTCGATGGAATCTTCATTGCTCAGTAAATGATGATGAATTCGTAATTCGACTTCACCACAAATCATCAGGCTGGAATTAATCAACATATCCAGTGTGTGATTCACCACGCCCTCAATTGAATTTTCTACAGGGACGACGCCATACTGACATGCCCCGGATTCCACTTCTCTAAATACCTGATCAATGCTGTCCATTGCAGTTGATTTGACTGAATGACCGAAATGTTTCAACGCCGCAGCTTGTGTGAAGGTTCCTTCAGGTCCCAGGTAGGCAATATCCAGAGTTTGTTCCAGGGCAAGGCAGGCGGACATAATTTCACGAAACAAACGAGCCATTTCCTCTTCAGATAAAGGGCCAGGATTCCTGTTTATGATATTTCTCAGTACCTGCGCTTCACGCTCTGGCCGATAAAAACTATTATCGTCCGGCTGTTCACTTTTGACTTGAGCAACTTCTGTGGCAATGCGCGCACGTTCGCTAATTAACTCCAGTAGACTTGAGTCAATCTCATCAATCCGCGCTCTTAGCTCATTTAATGTCGTATCATCAGACATGAATATTCACAATTTAAGTCATCTCAGTCAGGTTAAAATATTAACCATTACTGCGTTCAAATTCCTGCATAAATGCAATCAGGGCATCAACACCTTCCTCAGGCATGGCATTGTACATACTGGCACGCATTCCTCCGATGCTACGATGGCCTTTCAGCCCAACTAGCCCATGATCTTTTGCTTCATTGACAAATTTTTCGTCTAACGAATCATCAAATAGTGTAAATGTCACGTTCATATTAGAACGATATCTTGGATCGACGGGGTTGTGATAAAAATCAGATTCATCAATTGCCTGATACAATTTGCCAGATCTTAT
>CAYRXP010000073.1:0-8444 GCA_964428145.1 uncultured Enterobacteriaceae bacterium | reverse complement strand
ACTATATGAATGGAATCCTGTTTAGTTGCATATCTATAACAAACTAATGTTCAGCTTGAAATTAAATTTGAGGAGAAACTCATTATTATTTCCGCTGCTTTACATTTTTATATTACTGCAATGCACTGCTGTCTGGGGAGAAACCTATGAAGAAGGTAAAAAAGCCTATCTAGACAAAGATTATGAAAAGGCCCTCTCAATACTTAAGCCACTTGCTGAACAAGGAGATTCCCAGGCACAAGTCACACTAGGGATCATGTATGACTTTGGGAATGGCGTTCGTAAAGATACAACTGAAGCAATCAAGTGGTACATCAAGGCAGCAGAGCAAGGCATACCCGCCGTCCAACATGACGTTGGTGTTAAATATTTCCAGGGTCAAGACGTTGAACAGGATTATTTGAAAGCAGCTTATTGGTGGGAACAGTCTGCCAACGCTGGTTTGGCTGATTCTCAGTTTAACCTGGGGCTACTCTATTATCGAGGTATTGGCCTGGATATCGATTATCAAAAAGCATCCTCCCTGTTTATTTCTGCAGCCGAGCAAGATCATCCTCATGCCCAGTACAGCCTCGCTGTTATGTATGCTTTTGGTCAGGGTCTGGATAAGGACTACGGGCTAGCACTGCAATGGTTCAGGAAGTCTGCAAGCCATGATGTTGCCCAGGCTCAATTTAATCTGGGTGTTTTTTACGAAAATGGATATGGCCTTGAGAAGGATATTGTAACGGCTAAAAAATGGTATGCCCTAGCAGCCAACGGCGGCTTGAATGAGGCTAAATCAAAACTTGTTGAACTTGAGAAAACTGACGGCAAAGCCATTCAACATCCTGATGTTTCTGATCTGGTGAGCAATCAGATGGACAAGGCAACCCCTATACCTTTTCACGATAAAGAAATTAAAAGAGAAGATTGGGTCAACCAACAACCCGCTGGGACATATACGCTTCAACTTTCCAGCTTGCTTAAGGAAAAGGACATTGTTAACTTTATCCAGAAAAATCAATTGGCAGCAGATGCTGCATACATTAGAGTTGTTATCAAAGGCACCACAAGATACAACGCACTATACGGAAGTTATTCAACATATGAAGAAGCAAAAAAAGCAATCAATTCACTTCCTGGAAATTTAAGTAAAGGTAAGCCATGGGTAAGAAACTTCGGCATCTTACAAAATTTAATAAAACAAAGATGAAATGATTTTGGGTTATTTGGTATAAACCTGATTTAACCCTCTAATTAGAAAGAGATTTATATGTCAGCATTTAGCAATATTTTGACAGGAGAAGAGGAAGATCTGGTCAAAATGTTTTATAACTTCCGTGCAGATGATGATGCTGATAACAAGCAGAAGAAGCTTGCTTCTGCTGCAAAAAAACTCAGGCTCAAACCAGAACAGCTGACCATTGCTCTTGGTTTTAACCAAAATGCCAGGGGACTGGATGAGATTTTTTCTGTTCTGGGTTATGACGGTCTTGAAGCACTGACTCAAGAAAGAAATGAGATATATATAGCTGATATCTATCAAAAGATTTCCCTGGAAAATATTCTGACACTTTACAGCACAATAAGAAATAGCAATGAAATGTTGCAGGTAATGCAATATCTTTTGAAAAATAGACTGGAAAATATAGAATCCAAGATAGAAGCCACTGTAAATTCGCTTATAATTGAGAAATATAAGGTCGAGATGAAAGCTGTCTATGCTGACAAAATTGCTGATATCGACTTCGCAGAAGAAAGACTCAACAATATTGAGAGTGGATTTAGGGCATTGCTAAACGAGGCCTGTATTATTACTGAGAGCAAATTAATCCCTGCAGGAGATATTTTTTTCAGGGAAACGATTTTACCAGAGGAAAAACGAAAATTGTTAAGTAAAAATCTAATCCCCGTAGAGCTAGTTGAGGCTCGTCTGGAAGATACAAACATCTCTAAACAAGAAAAACAGATGCTGAAAGATTTTCTTGCACTCAATCGTAAAAGCAATACAGGCGGAACAGACAAAAAATGATTAGCTTTACTGAATTACTTACTGCCAGTGACGCAGAACTCGTTAAAATATTTTATAAGGTTAAATCTGATCCATCTCAAGACTTTATCAAAAATATAAATAGTATTGCCGCGCAGCTGGAACTAAACCATTCGCAACTTGTTTGTGCAATTGGTTTTAACAAGAACATACGTGATCTAACCGATATTATGACGGTACTTGGTTTCAAGTCATACAAGGTCATGATATATCGCCGTAATGAATTATTCACAACAGATACTTACCAGCAACTGGGTATAGACAACATTCTGGACATCTACGCAGAGCGACTGGAAGATGAAGAAATTCTTGAAACCTTGAGAGAGCTACTTCGACCCCGCCTTGAGCATATCGAAGCCGACATAGAAAAAATTGATGATCCGGGCCATGTGATCAGTTATCGCATGGAGATACATTCGATTTACCAATCTGGGATTGCCGATAAAACCTTTGCAGAAGAAAGAATAAAAAAGGACATTGGAAAATACCGTCACATGGCAAGTGAAATCAATGAAATAATTAGTGCTGAAATACTTCCACCCAGCAATTTCTTATTTATGGAAACCATCTCACCTGATGAAAAAAGGGAACTAATTGAACAGAAGCACATTTCACCAGACATGGTAAAAAATCGTTTACAAAACGCAAAAATTTCAGAGGAAGAAAGAGATATGCTGGAAACATTTGTATAGGGATATCGTATTTGAGGAAATTTTCCTAACAGTAAGTTCAATTTATCCATTTCTTTAGACCTTACAAATAGTTATCCTCACCACCCTTCAGCAATAATACTGCTTGCTGTTGAATTTATGGGCTTGATTCCTGGGTCTGAGTTATTGTTCACCTGAGTTTTTTAACGTCCGTTGGGGCATTTTTCCGTTGAGAGAAATTTTTTGATGAATCATAGTTGTCTGCGGCACTGCATACTGTTCGGAGTCGTCATATCTACTGTTCTTGGTAACAGTTATCTCCTTGCTGAAGAAACTGATATCATTCAAAGCGAAACTATCGAGGTGATAGGGATTACACCTGCCCATGGTACTGGCTTACCAGCAGATATGATTCCCTTTTCTATTCAAACAGCCACCGCAGATGATATCGAACGAAGTCAAAGCCTTGATCTGAGCCAATTCCTTAATCGCAATCTTGGAAGTGTGACCATCAACGAAGCGCAAAACAATCCATTACAACCAGATATTCAATATCGTGGTTTTACATCTTCAGCCTTACTCGGGCTTCCACAGGGCCTCGCTGTCTATCAAAATGGTGTTCGCGTGAATGAGGCTTTTGGCGACATAGTCAACTGGGATTTAATCCCGAAATCCTCTATCGCAAGTATCAACCTGATAGGCGGTGCAAATCCTGTGTTTGGTCTAAACACACTGGGCGGAGCAATCTCTATCACCACAAAAAATGGTTTCACCCATGAGGGACACAGCCTTGAGGTTTACGGCGGTTCATATGAGCGTATCGTTTCAACCATTGAAAGTGGTGGAAATAATGGAACCTGGGGCTATTTCTTCACTGCCAGTTATTTTGATGAAGAAGGCTGGCGTGATGCTTCAGAGTCCGATGCACTCAATTTATTTGGCGCGATCAGTTGGCGAGTAAGTGACAGCACGCTAGATCTTTCGATCAATCGTGGTGATACAGAATTGATTGGCAACGGCCCTATTCCTGTTGAGCTAGAGGCGATTGACAGAAGTGCAATCTTCACATCACCTGACATCACCGAAAATGACATGTATTTGCTCAATCTCGAGGGAACGCATTGGCTCAATGATGAAACGCAACTCGCTGGCAATGTTTTTTACCGTAGCAATGACACGAGTTCATTTAACGGTGATGGGACAGAATTTGAGCAATGTGATGATGGCTTTTTGCATGAGTGGGATGAAGACGACGATGATGCCGATGGCAACGGGGATTGTAACGCGGGCGAAGGTAGAGTCGTCATCGATCAAAATGGCAATCCAATCCCTAATACTGTTGCTGGCGCAGATTTAGATGCCATCAATAATATCAGTAATCGTGATCAAGAAAGCTTTGGTGGCAACATACAGACATCTTTCTTGAATGATCTGTTTGATCACCAGAATTCCCTGATCGTCGGGGTAACTTATCATCAGGCATTAGCTGGTTTCGGCGCGGTCGTTGAAACTGCCTCGTTAAATCCCGATAGAAGCACCTCCGGGACAGGTTTATTTGCTGTTGCAGACGGGACACAAATTAAAACCCATACCCGAACATGGTCAATCTATATGACAGATGCATTCTCCATCACAGAAAAACTAACCCTGACGCTCTCTGGTCGCTACAACAATACCAGCGTCAAGATCGGTGATCGTAGTACTCTGAATCCATTGGTTGACCCTGACGACCCCGATGCCTTAAATGGTGAACATGATTATGCGCGATTCAATCCTGCTGTTGGTTTGAATTGGTCATTCCATCCGAATATTGTCGCCTATGGTAGTTATAGTGAATCAGCCCGCGCACCAACCACGGTGGAGTTGTCATGCGCTGATCCTGATGCCCCCTGTAATCTGCCTAATGCATTTCTTGCCGACCCACCATTGGATCAAGTCGTGACCAAGAGTTTTGAGGGTGGTCTTCGAGGGACACTCAATACCGGCGTTAAATGGAACGTAGGGGCATTCCATAGTATCAATAATGATGACATTATTTTCATCAGTACCGGTGGTATCACCTCGAATGAAGGTTTCTTCGATAATATCGGTGATACCAAGAGAGTAGGTGTCGAACTTGGGCTTTCAGGTAGCTGGGGGAAACTGGACTGGTTTACAAACTATAGTTATCTCGAAGCAACCTTCGATGACAGCTTTACATCAAGCAGCCCCAATAACCCTTTGGCAGTCGACGGTGATATTGCCGTTGAAGAAGGAGATAGGATCCCTGGTCTGCCGGAACATAATCTGAAGATCGGTGGTGATTATCACCTCACACCAAAACTTACCATTGGCTCTGATTTGGTTTATAACTCAGATCAACATTTCCGTGGTGATGAAGCAAACCTTCTGGATACCATTGATGGATATATCATCGTCAACGCCAGAGCTTCATATCAGTTTAATAAAAATATTTCAGTTTTCGCTAACGTAAATAATTTGTTGGATTCTGACTACGAAACCTTTGGGTTGTTGGGTGACCCAGGTGAAATATTGGCCGGGTTTAGCAACCCAAGATTTGTTGGTGTCGGTGCACCAATATCCGGTTTTGTCGGCATGAAGATAGATTTCTGAAAAACAAAGTCCATCCTCCTGTATAACTGTTCACGGGCACCCTGATGTGCACGTTGCCTTATGCACTGTAAAAAGCAACATCCGCTTTACCAATCCGCTATAATTCGCCGCTTTTTGCATACTAACCACATATCTGGGTATCGTTACTTTGATCGAGAATATAAGAAATATTGCCATTATTGCTCATGTTGATCATGGCAAAACCACATTGCTTGACAAGTTATTACAACAGTCAGGGACACTGGACAGCCGCTCAGCCGCACCTGAACGTATCATGGACTCCAACGAGATTGAACGTGAACGTGGAATTACTATCCTGGCAAAAAATACGGCACTGGACTGGAATAATTACCGGATTAATATTATCGACACACCAGGACATGCCGATTTCGGTGGTGAAGTTGAACGCGTACTGTCAATGGCTGATTCCGTTCTGTTGCTGGTTGACGCAGTTGATGGCCCAATGCCTCAAACACGTTTTGTTACCAAAAAGGCATTAGCACGTGGATTGCGCCCTATTGTCGTTATCAACAAGATAGACAGACCCAGTGCGAGACCCAGCTGGGTACTTGATAGGACATTTGACTTGTTCGATCAACTAAACGCCACTGACGAGCAACTGGACTTCCCGGTTGTCTACACGTCTGCGCTGAATGGTGTTAGTGGCTACGAACCTGATCAAATAGAAGATGATCTGACACCACTGTTTGAAACAATTGTTTCCAAAGTCCCTGCACCTAATGTCGATATAAACGGGGCCTTTCAGATGCAAATTAGTTCACTGGACTACAATAGTTACGTTGGCATTATCGGTATTGGCCGAATCACCAGAGGACAAATTAAGACAAATACCAACGTCACCGTGATTGACACAGAGGGTAAAAAACGTTCAGGCAAAGTACTGCAGATATATCAACTTCACGGCGTCGATAAAATTGAAATTGAGAATGCTTCAGCTGGAGATATTATTGCCATTAGTGGATTAGAAGAACTAGATATATCGGACACCCTGTGCCATCCAGATCAGATCGAAGCACTCCCACCGCTCACCATAGACGAACCCACCGTTAGCATGACATTCCAGGTGAATAACTCACCTTTATGTGGTCAGGAAGGAAAATTTGTGACCTCTCGTCAGATCGCTGAGAGATTGAATAAGGAAATCAAACATAATGTTGCACTTCGTGTTGAAAATACTGGTGACCCGGATAAATTCAAGATATCTGGTCGAGGGGAACTTCATCTTTCGATATTGATTGAAAATATGCGACGAGAAGGATTTGAACTGGGTGTCTCTCGACCCGAAGTAATTACCAAAGAAATTGACGGCGTACTGTGTGAACCATACGAACAATTGACTGTTGATCTGGAAGAGCAATATCAAGGCGCAGTCATTGAGATGTTGGGACCTCGTGGCGGCGATCTAAAGGATATGATGCCCGATGGTAAAGGTCGCGTACGCATTGATTACGTCATCCCCGCGAGAGGATTAATCGGGCTACGTACAGATTTCCTCACGGCAACTTCAGGAACAGGATTGATTTACAATGTTTTTGATCATTATGGACCCATTCATAAATCAACATTGGGCAACAGGCAAAATGGTGTGCTGATTGCAAACAGTAAAGGTCAGTCGGTTGCATTCGCATTATTTAATCTTCAGGAACGCGGACAACTACTGTTAGGTCCAGGCGTTGATATCTATGAAGGGATGATTATTGGCATTCATTCCAGAAATAATGACCTCGTCGTAAATGCATTGAAAGGTAAACAATTAACCAATGTACGTGCATCAGGGAAAGATGATGCGATACAGTTAACACCGCCTATTATATTTTCACTGGAACAGGCGCTTGAGTTTATCAATGATGATGAACTGGTTGAAGTGACACCTAAAAATATTCGTATACGCAAGAAACGACTGCTGGAACATGAGCGCAAGCGCGAATCACGTAACAAGTTAAAAGCCGAGGCAAATTAAAAAGCTGACTAACTAGTCTTTTAGATTGAGGTCGCGCTGACGCCTGGCCTCATAGAGGCATACCCCGGCTGCGACGGATACATTCAAGCTTTCAACAATACCAAGCATGGGAATATTCACCAGCTTGTCACAATGCTTACGGGTATTCTGACGAAGCCCAAGCCCTTCTGAGCCCATGACCAGGGCTGTGGGCAAGGTAAGATCTTCTTCAAATATACTGTTCTCAGCTTCGTCCGCAGTACCAATGATCCATATGCCAGCGCCCTGCATCTCTCTCAAAGTACGGGACAGGTTGGTAACATGAATAACTGGCGTATTTTCTGCTGCACCACTGGCAATCTTACGCACAGTTTCATTCAGACCAACAGCGCGGTCCTTCGGTAAAATCACAGCGCGTACACCCGCGGCATCAGCAGTACGTAGACACGCACCCAGATTATGAGGATCCTGCACGCCATCAAGCACCAGAAATAGCGGTTTTGTTCCATCATCAATTTCTAATACTGACTTTAAATCCGCTTTGCTCTCTGCAAGAGTTGCTTTACGTCTAATCGCAACCCCCTGATGATTTGCCTGGTGGGTTATTTTATCCAGCGTTTTGTTTGCGACAAACTGAACAAGTATTTGAGTGCTCTTTGCCATAAGCAGAACCTCTTTTATCGTCCTGGCTGATTTTTTATTTTCCTGTACCCATATTTCCAACACATCTACTGGAGCATTACTCAGTGCATGGCGTACTGCATGTATTCCACAAGTAATTTCAGTCCGTTTGCTGACCATGTATTTTCACCAAGAGTTATTCTACCAACTCAAAATCGATTTTCTTGTCATCCAGGCTAACTCTCATCACTCTGACTTTAACCCTGTTCCCCAGACGATAAATCTTTCCTCCTCGCTCACCAGTGAGGCGGTGCCCAATCGGGTCATAATGATAATAATCTACCGGTAACGCTGTGATATGAACCAGTCCTTCTACATAGATGTCGTCTAGTTCGACAAATATTCCAAATGAAGTCACACCACTGATGGTTCCTTCATAGTTTTCGCCAACTTTCCCCTGCATGAGCTCACATTTGTACCATTGAATCACATCTCTTGTCGCTTCTTCAGCACGCCTGTCTGTTACTGAACAATGTTCCGCAATGCCATGCATTTCTCTTGTTGAATA
>CAYRXP010000072.1:6906-8455 GCA_964428145.1 uncultured Enterobacteriaceae bacterium | reverse complement strand
AGGGGTGAGAAATGGTGATGTCATGCTGATGCTCAATAATATTAAAATCAAAGATACGAAGCATTTTGAAGAATTGGTAAATACATTGCCAAAAAACAAATCAGTCCCCATATTGATCCAGAGAAGAGGTGGCCCGATATTTCTTGCTTTAAGATTGGAAGAAGATTCCTGATTAAACTCTCGTTGTTATCGAAAATGGAATTGATCATATACAGCAGGCAGGGATGCCATTTATGCGATGAGATGAAAGAAGAGCTGGAAGCAATGAACCTGGGAAAATCAAGGTTGGGCCAGTCAGCTGATAGTAAGCCAAGCACTATAAAGGTCATAGATATAGACAATGACCCCAGCCTGAAGAAGCGTTATCACGACCAAATCCCTGTGTTGTTTGTCAATGATGTAGAGATATGTCACCACAGATTAAACAAAAAGAGACTCATTAGATTTCTGGACTCTGAATAACAAGCTTCTCTAGATTCAAGCTAATTAAGTTCAGGCTAATTTGATGCCACTGATAACTGTATATAGGCTCTTATATAAGCTAGAATCGCCCGCCTTTAGCATTGATAAGGATAGCAAGCCTGTCTACTTATCAAATTCTCATACATTGAGCTCATAAAACTATGCAAAATATTCGCAATTTCTCGATCATTGCACATATAGATCACGGCAAATCAACATTGGCCGATCGGTTTATACAACACTGTGGTGCGCTGACAGAACGCGAAATGGCTAATCAGGTGCTTGATTCTATGGATCTGGAACGTGAGCGAGGTATTACCATTAAATCCCAGAGTGTCAGCCTGGATTACAAAGCTAAAAATGGAGCAAGCTATCAGTTAAATCTCATTGATACACCGGGGCATGTTGATTTTAGCTATGAGGTATCACGCTCACTTGCTGCATGTGATGGTGCATTATTGGTGGTGGATGCATCCCAAGGGGTCGAAGCGCAGAGCGTTGCGAACTGTTTGACAGCGGTCGACCTAGACCTGGAAATATTACCGGTGTTGAACAAGATAGATCTGCCATCTTCTGATCCAGAACGAGTGCTACTGGAGATTGAGGAGATCATTGGCCTTGATATCTCTAATACAATGCAGGTAAGTGCTAAAACCGGTCTGGGTGTGGAGGCCTTGATTGAGAAGATTATTGAGGTGATACCACCACCCTCAGGGATAGAAGATGCGCCTCTGAGGGCACTTATCATTGATTCCTGGTTTGATAATTACCTGGGCGTTGTTTCACTGGTAAGAGTCGTCGATGGGCATCTCCCCTCAGGGAAGAAAATGCGTGTCATGTCGACAGGCCGGGACCACCTGGTTGATGAAGTGGGTGTGTTCACACCAAAACGACATGCACAGAAGGTATTGAATACGGGGGAAGTCGGTTATGTGATTTCCGGTATTAAAGATCTTGGTGGCGCACCCGTCGGGGATACATTAACACTTGCCGAAGATCCCGCATCAGAGGCGTTGCCAGGGTTTCAGGAGATAAAACCCAAAGTATTTGCAGGAATGTATCCTGTTGATTCCAGTGATTATGAAGC
>CAYRXP010000072.1:0-6806 GCA_964428145.1 uncultured Enterobacteriaceae bacterium | reverse complement strand
ACGCATCAGGAACAATCTCGAAACAGAGGGCATGAGTTGACAGCCAAAATTAAAGAATTTATTCCCAGACAAATGTTCGACGTCGCCATTCAGGCCGCTATCGGTTCTAAAATCTTATCGAGACACTCAGTCAAGGCATTGCGTAAAAATGTAACAGCAAAATGCTATGGTGGGGATATTACGCGCAAGCGCAAGTTACTGGAAAAACAAAAAGCAGGCAAAAAGAGAATGAAACAATTTGGTTCAGTAGAAATACCACAAGAGGCCTTTATGGCCATATTGCATGTGGGGAGAGACAGGTGAATATAGATTTTTCGGCCGTGTTGGTATTTTTAACATTTGTCAGCGGCATTATCTGGTTGCTTTGGGTACTTTTTTTTATTGATAAAGATAATCTGGATGACAGTGGTGAAGTTATATTGCCTACCATTGTCGATTTTGCCAGATCGTTTTTCCCTGTATTTTTTATCGTATTGATATTACGTTCATTTATTGTAGAACCTTTCAAAATTCCCTCAGCATCGATGATGCCAACATTATTAATTGGGGATTTTATTCTGGTCAATAAATACGATTACGGCATTCGTTTACCCGTGCTCAATACAAAAATAGTCGAAAACAAGACCCCAGAACGTGGGGACATCGTCGTTTTTCGTTACCCGGAAGATCCAAGTATTCCTTATATCAAACGAGTTGTAGGATTGCCTGGTGATAAATTCCACTATCAGGATAAGATCCTGACTATCAATGGTGAATCTGTTGCACAGCTCGAGATTGGCATTTATAGCGCAGTTGGATCAGGTAAAATGATGGATGGAGCAACATTAAGCACAGAATTACTGGAAAATGCACAACATGAAATCCTGCGCATGCCAATCAGGCCCTCACAATATGTTGAAGGTATTGTCCCAAAAGGGCACTATTTCGTCCTGGGAGATAATCGCGATAATAGTAAAGACAGTCGTTATTGGGGTTATGTGCCGGATGAGAATCTCGTCGGTAGGGCGTTTATGATCTGGATGAATTGGGACAGCAAAAACGGTGGCATTGACTGGGGAAGAATTGGTACGATGATAAGCAATACAAATGACAAGGGGTAAATGATGAAGAATATGAGAATCAAGCAGCGTGGAATTGGTTTCATGGGCTGGAGCACTATATTAGGGGTCCTTGCTTTCTTTGTTCTTATAGGACTTAGGCTTTTTCCGTTATATAGCGAGAAACTCACCGTCATTACAGCGATGGAAGGTGTGGCGAATCAACCTAATGTTGCAAAAATGAGTAAAAGTGAAGTACGAAGACTTTTCACAAAGAACATAGACGTTCAATCAAATATAGAACGTTTTAATGTAAAGGGAGGTCAAAAATTAATTAATATCGTTACAGACAAAAAGACGAAAAATAAATATATCCATGTTGCCTATGAAGGCAGAAATGTATTTGTTAAGGATCTAACTCTTCTGCTTGTTTTTGATCATAAAGTTGAGTTGCCTGCTTCACGTGGTGAATGAGTGAATTGCCATCTAAACTAGAAAAAGCAATTGATTACAAATTCAGGGATGAGACCCTTTTAGAAACTGCATTGTCGCATCGGAGTATTGGCCAAGGCAACAATGAACGACTTGAATATCTTGGTGATGCTGCGTTAGGTTTCATTATTGCCGATGAAATCTTTCGGAAATTTCCTCAGGCCACAGAAGGTGAGCTCACACGTCTTAGGGCTTTGTTAGTCAAGGGTGAAACCTTGGCGATGTTGGGTCGAGAATTAAATCTTGGCGATTATATAAAACTGGGGCCTGGCGAAAGGAAGAGTGGTGGTTGGCGTCGAGATTCAATTCTTGCGAATACACTTGAAGCACTCATTGGAGCGGTTTACCTTGATGCCGATGTTGAAGCCTGCCGAAAGTGTGTCAATTCCCTTTATCGACAATTACTATCCGAAGTTTCTCCTGACAAGTTAAATAAAGATCCCAAAACCACACTCCAGGAATTACTACAATCACGAAAGCAGGAATTACCCGTATATCACGTGATATCAGAAAGTGGTGAAGCACATGAACGGCTTTTTAAAATTGAATGTGTAATAAAAAAACAGGATATTTCGGTGCAGGCTGAAGGTCGTAGCAAACGTGTTGCTGAGCAATCGGCAGCGGAAAAAGCCCTGCTCATACTGGAAAAACAATTCAAGGAACTTAAATAAGTCTTGCCTGAAGATAATTCTCAAAATGTTCGAATGCATTGTGGCTATGTCAGTATCATTGGTCGGTCTAATGTTGGCAAATCAACATTGTTGAATAATCTAATTGGACAAAAAATAAGTATCACTTCAAGAAAACCCCAAACGACCAGATGGCACATCATTGGTGTGAATACAGACGACAGTTATCAAATCATTTACATCGATACCCCAGGAATGCAAGATTCACCGGCAAATGCAATCAACAGGTACATGAACAAGGAAGCAAGCAATGCAATTGCCGGAATCGATCTGTTGATTTATATGGTTGAAGCACTGAAATGGACTACGCTTGATGAACATGTGCTGAAGTTGATTAAGAATCAAACTGTCCCGATTATTTTAGTGGTCAATAAAATTGACAAGGTCAAGGATAAGGAACCAATACTGCCTTACTTAAAAGAATTATCAGGAAAAATGAATTTTAAAGAGATTATTCCTATTTCTGCATTGTCCAGAAACAGCTTAAGACCATTGGAGCAATGCATAAAAGATTTATTGCCTGAAGGTACATTTCAATATCCGGATGATCAGGTGACAGATAAAACCCAACGCTTTTTTGCGGCAGAATTTATCCGGGAAAAATTAATAAAAAGATTGGGCGATGAGCTTCCCTACAATCTGACTGTTACCATCGATTCTTTCATCGAGAAGGAAAAAATAATTCATATTGATGCAATTATCTGGGTCGCAACCAGAGGTCAAAAAGCGATTGTGATCGGACAGCAAGGTGAAGGATTAAAAGCTGCCGGGTCGCAGGCTCGCCGGGACATGGAGCGTATGTTTGATTGCAAGGTGTTTCTAAGAACCTGGGTCAAGGTCAAGGATAATTGGATGGATAACGAGCTTGCAATAAAACAATTAGGTTTCGATTCATGAATTTGCTTTCATGAATGTGGAACTAACACCCTGTTTTATCCTTCATTCCCGGCCTTACCTTGAGTCTAGTTTGATACTCGATATTTTTTCGAGAGAGCATGGTAGGCTCCATTTGATCGCAAAGGGTGCCAAACGGGAGAAATCAAGACACGCGGGACTTTTACAACCATATCAACGATTACTAATGGCATGGCGCGGTAAAAGTGAACTGATGACTTTGACAGATGTTGAAGCTGACATCGAAGCATATGAATTGCAAGATGTGAGATTAATCGCCGGGTTTTACGTGAATGAGTTATTGCTGAGACTCTTGCACCAACATGAATCACATTCGGAACTATTTGATTTGTATGGGAAAGCAATACTCGATCTCTCAGGATTAGAAAACGTCGATGCGATTCTGAGGGTCTTTGAGAAAGGGTTACTGCAATCTCTTGGTTATGGCTTGGTGTTGGATCATGAGATTCACGATGGACAAGCAATAGAACCAGATAAGAATTATTATTATCTTATTGATGCCGGGCCGGTGAAGGAACCTCCACCAACTGAAGACTATGTCAAAATTTCAGGGAATAGTTTGCTCGCATTGGCAAGAGGGGGCCTTGAACATAAACAAGAACTTGAGGAAACAAAGCGTTTGATGCGTTTTATATTACAGCGTCATCTTGGTAGTAAACCATTATCCAGTAGAGCCTTGTACAAGGCCTATGTGGATAATATGCATGTTAGATCGGAATCAAAGGCGTAAGCCCCAAACATATTTGTTTTATCTTACATTTCAGCGTGATGAATCAAACACTATTCCTTTGTTATACCCAAACTACCTGCATTTCCAGGTAGCTTGGGTATAAATACGGTAGAATGCGCCGTTTTCATCACGAGATAGTCAGGTAAAGATAGCGAGGAAACCATGTTACTAGGTGTAAACATTGATCACATTGCTACGTTGAGACAAGCACGATTAACGCGCTACCCCGATCCTGTTCAAGCTGCATTCCTGGCAGAACAGGCGGGTGCGGATTCAATTACAGTTCATTTGCGAGAGGATCGACGACATATCCAGGAAAGGGATATCCACCTGCTTCGACAATCGATGTTGACTCCGATGAACCTGGAAATGGCTGTTACAGAAAACATGCTGGAGTTTGCTGAAAAAGTAAACACTGAATTTTGTTGTCTGGTGCCAGAGAGCAGGGAAGAACTGACAACTGAGGGTGGACTGGATGTAGCTGGGCAAATACGGCGCGTGAGTGAAGCATGTGCAAGATTAAAAAATGCAGGTATCAGAGTATCTTTATTTATAGATGCAAATAGCAGGCAAATTACTGCAGCCCAGGAAACAGGCACAGAAGTGATTGAATTACATACCGGCCATTATGCTGATGCTGCTTTTGGTATAGAAAGGGAAACCGAGTTGAAAAAAATTGTCTCTGGTGTTGAACAGGCAAAATCTCTGGGATTGAAAGTGAATGCAGGACATGGTCTGAATTACCAAAATGTGAGACATATCGCTCAAATTCCAGATATAGAGGAATTGAATATCGGCCATGGCATTATCGCCAGGGCAGTATTTACTGGATTGGAAGAGTCTGTCCGGGAAATAAAAAGAATCATGCAAGAAGAAGGTGTGTAGTTTCCCCCATGAGTGATTTGAGTTCAGAGATATCCAGACGCCGCACTTTCGCCATTATTTCTCACCCAGATGCGGGCAAGACGACAGTCACCGAGCAAATACTATTATCCGGTGGGGCGATACAAATGGCAGGAACAGTGAAGGCGAGAAAATCCTCCAGATATGCGACCTCAGACTGGATGGAGATGGAAAAGGAAAGAGGTATCTCTATTACCAGTTCTGTCATGCAATTTGAATATAAGGACAAAATAGTTAATCTGCTCGATACACCGGGACATGCTGATTTCTCTGAGGACACCTACAGGACATTGACGGCTGTTGATTCTGCCCTGATGGTCATAGATGTCAGTAAAGGCGTGGAAGAACGTACACTTAAATTAATGGAAGTATGTCGTCTACGAAATACTCCCATTATCACCTTCATCAATAAACTGGATAGAGAGGGTAAGGAGCCTGTCGCATTATTGGATGAAATAGAAAGTGAGCTGAATATAAGGTGTGCACCAGTGACCTGGCCTATAGGTATGGGTAGTCGTTTAAAAGGGATATATCATCTGGACGATGACAAAATCCGTGTTTATAACAAAACAGATGAAAAGGAGCATGGAAAAATTATCGAAGGTCTAAATTCTGCAGAAGGCGAAACATTATTTGCCGGGGGGTTTGATGAATTTCATGAGGAAGTTGAATTAGTTCGTGGAGCATGCGAAAAATTTAATTTATCGGATTTTCTGCAAGGTAAGCAAACCCCTATTTTTTTTGGTTCAGCCCTGAATAATTTTGGTATTGCTGAATTTCTTGAATGTCTGTGCCGATGTTCGCCAGCGCCTCAATCAAGGACAGCAATTCAACGAGAAGTGAAATCTGACGAACAACAGTTCAGTGGTTTCGTCTTCAAGATTCAGGCAAATATGGACCCTGCACATAGAGATAGAATTGCCTTTTTGAGGATATGTTCAGGTCAATATCAAAAAGGCATGAAGATGAGGCATGTCAGAATAGAGCGCGACATACAGGTGTCAAATGCCCTGACCTTTATGGCAGGCAGTCGAAGTCAGGCCAAAGTGGCATGGGCTGGTGATATTATTGGTTTGCATAACCATGGCACAATTCAAATTGGTGATACCTTTACCCAGGGTGAGCCCTTATCATTTCAAGGGATCCCATTTTTTGCACCTGAATTATTTCGCAGAGTTCAACTCAAAGACCCACTTAAATCCAAAGCTTTGCTCAAAGGATTAATTCAACTGGGTGAAGAAGGAGCAACACAGGTATTTAGACCTTTGGATAATAATGATCTGATCGTTGGTGCCATAGGCGTACTGCAATTTGATGTGGTTGTAGCGCGATTGAAACAGGAATATGGTGTCGAATGTGTTTATGACAACATACCAGTAGCGACGGCCAGATGGATATCCTGTTCTGATGAAAAGATCATGCAGAAATTCAAAACCAGAGCATCATCCAATCTAGCGATGGATGGAGGCAATCGCTTAACCTACCTGGCCCCATCATTGGTAAATCTCAACCTAGCGATCGAAAAGTGGCCGGAAATAACTTTCAGGGCCACTATCGAGCATGCTGCTAACTAGTCTCTAATTATTGTCATCGTCCGTTTCAGATTGCATTGCCTGGTGAACCGGGGCACTTGTCTCAGCGGTATTGTTGTCCGCTACTCTATCCAATTAAGCTAATGGCCATCATTAAACGAATGTTTTATAACTCAACAGGTTGCGCTCATCCTGCCATGTTGCCTGTGGGCTCTGCCATGGCCGCTGCTACCATTTTGCTACCATCATTACCCAACATAGTAGCTGCGAGCACCTCAGCCACGCCATCGGTAGCATTTGGCAGCAAGTGTCCATATATGTCCATTGTGGTTGAAATCGATGAATGACCGCACAGGGATTGTATTACCTTCATGTTTATGTTGTTAGCTATAAGGCCACTTACGAAGCTATGGCGCAAACTGTGAAACGGCCGCTCCCGCAAGCCCGCCCGGCGTAGTGCGGGTCTCCACCCACGGCTTGTCAGATTGCTGTGATTCTGTGGCTTCCC